>CANQMC010000078.1 GCA_947624855.1 uncultured Bacilli bacterium
CGATAGTGTACATGCTTGCACCACCGATTCCTATTAAATGAATATTTTTATAATTTTTAATATTTTCCATTTTTACACCTCTAACTTATTATATTATATACTCAAAAGGGTTGTTTTAGCAATATTTTATTAAAAAATTTTTAATATTAACAAGATGTTCTTTTTTTTTCCTTTAATAGGTGATATAATTATAATGAATAATTTTAATAATAAGTTTTTTAATATATTGGAGGAAACCTTATGAATTTAGATAATTTTTGTCAAGGAGCTGTGCAAGGTGTATTTACAACTTTAGGTTGGGTTTTCTTTGCAGTTAAAATATTAGTACCAATTTTATTAATTGTTTTTGGTTCAATTAATTTTGGAAAAGCAGTAATTAGTAGTAAAGATGATGAAATTAAAAAAGCTGGTAAATCTTTAGTTATTAAAGCTATTGCGGGTATTTTAATATTTTTTGTGCCATCCTTTTTAAATTTAATTGTTGATATGGTTGATCATGATAATGTTTATAATGGGGATTTTGCAGATTGTACAAGATGTATGTTTAATCCTTCTAATAATTGTGCAAGTTTAGGGGGCAAATAATATGAAGAAATGTAGTTATTTATTATTATTCGTTTTATGTCTATTTTTAGGAATAAATGGAGTAGAGGCTAAACCTATAGGAGATGAATGTATTAATAATAACACTTGTAAAGCAATTTGTAGTTACAATATTGTTTATAATGAAAAAGGTTCTTTTTCACATGTAACAGATTCTAATGAAATAAAAAAAATAACTCGAAGATTGTCTATTTATTATATTTATGATTCTGATAATATAAAAATGAAATGGGATATAGGCTCATCAAATTATGTAACTGCTAGTGGAAATTTAGCAAATGGAAAAGGCTTATCTAAAAATAATGGAGAGTTTGTTTCTGTTACGTGGCCTAATAGTACACCAATGATTACTGCAAAAAGTTTTACTTGTCCTAAGTATGCTTACGTAGGTTATGATTCTGCTTTGGCTTCATCTAATAGTTTTAAAAATAAATTGTGTTTTGATAACGATGGTAGTACATGTTTGAAAATTACAACTGGCAATGTTGATTATTCCAGAAAAAATACTTTTTCATCTAGTAAAATGGAATATGATATTTCTGAAGAAATGGGTGGAGATGTAGGAAAAGAAGATTTAGATAAACAACATAAAGAAGAAAATGAAGATGTATCAAGTAAACTTTTTAATTGGGATATTGGTGGTACTTGTGATAGTTATTTAGGTGCTATAAATGATAAAAATGCTCCAGCTTATTATTTACATTTTGCCTTTAATTTATTAAAATATGCTGCAATATTAATGTTATTTATATTTACGGTTGTAGATTTTGCAAAAGCAATTCCATCAGGAAAAGATGATGCTTTACCAAGTGCTCTTAAAAATACTCTTAAAAGGTTTATAATTGCAGTTATAATATTCTTTATACCAATTATTATTGATTTTGTATTTCAAGTTTTAGGAATTACATCAAGTACTAGTTGTGTAACTGGAAAGTAGGTGGTTAAATGTTGATTTTGAATTTCTTTACAGAAACTATAGGAAAAGCAATTGTAAGTTTATTGTTATTGTTAGATTCTTTTATCTATTCATTAGTTGATTGGACTTATCAAATTATATTAATACTTGCTAATACTAATATTTTACAAAATACAACAACAGTTTCAGATTTAATAAAAAGAATGTATGTAATACTTGGCGTTATTATGATGTTTTTAATTGCTTATTCTTTATTAAAAGGTATGGTAAATCCAAATGAAGCTTTAAAAGATAAAAAATCACCAGTTAATTTAATAAAAAATGTAATAATATCAATAGTACTTATTGCTTTAGTACCTACGATATTTGATTTTGCATATGGTTTTCAAAATGCTTTATTAACAGAAAATACTATTGGAAAAATAATACTTGGTTCAACTTCTTCAGAAATAACAAATGAAAATGGAGAAGCAACAAGTGCAAGTGAAGTTTTGGCTAGTGGTGGTAGAGAAATGGCAGCGGGAGTTTTACAGGCCTTTTTACATCCAGATTATGCAAGTGATAAATGTACTAATAATAATGATGGTACATATAATTGTGAAGAAGGTATTGAAGTTCCAGTAGAAGAAATTGGTTTTGAAGATATTGAAAAAGTAGGTTATAATACTTTTTGGAATGATTATGTAATAGGTGATAGCTTACTTAATATTACAGCTTTAAATGATAATATTGCCGAAGGTGAAGTAACTTATATATTTATATTATCAACTATAGGTGGTATAGTAATTATGTTAGTGTTACTTATGTATTGTTTTGATATTGCAATAAGGGCGGTAAAATTATCAGTTTTTGAAATTATTGCTCCAATAACGATACTTGCTAGATTAATACCAGGTGAACAGGGTAAAAAAACTTTTGATAATTGGGTTAAAGCTTGTTTATCGACTTTTGTTGAAGTATTTATTAGACTTGCGTTATTATTCTTTGCGATTTTAATAATTAAAATTGTAATTCAAAATTTTCCAAATTATTTTAATGCAATTACTCAAGGAAGAGGAAGTAACTTTGGAAATATAGTACTTAGATTATTTGCTCAAGCATTTATAATTATTGGAATAGTATTATTTTTAAGACAAGCTCCTCAAATAATTAAAGATATTACAGGATTAGATAGTGGTAAATTTAATCCACTTAAGAGTGCTTTAGGAGCAGCAGCTTTACTTGGTGGTTCTGCTCAAGCTTTTGCTAATAGACTTAATGCTACAGATGATAATGGTAATAAACTACCAAGAAAAAGAAGAATACTTAGTGCTTTTGGTGGAGCGGCTAGTGCGGGATTACATGCATTTAGAAATTTAGATAATGTTAAAGATAGAAAATCAATGAATGAAGCTAGAAAAAATGCGGCTAAACATGCAGCAGAAAGAAAAGCACAAAAAGATAATAGAGAAGCAGAAAAAGAGCGTTATTTAAAAGAAATTAATGAAGAAAGAGTGCAAGAAGGTAAGTCTGAACTTAAAGGCGTTAGGGGTGCTTTGAAATATAAAGTTGGAGTTGGTAAAGAAAAACTTTTAGAATGGGCTGGAGTTACAGGTTATGATTCTACTAAGGCTGATAGATTAATTCAAGCATCAAGTGAATTTAATAAATTATATGATAATAGTGTAGATGCCTATAAAGAGAAAGCAGAATATAAAGATGCTAATTCTGTATCTAAAGAGGCAAAATCACGAAGAACAGTTTTAAGTAGAGAATTTGATGCTTTACAACAAGAATTTCAAAGTCATTTGCAACAAATATATGCTGATAATGGTATAACAGCAGCTAGTAGTCAAAGAGATAAAGATGCTGCACAACAATTAGCTATGGAAACTTTTAATAAAAGAACTGAATATGAAACTAAGAGAACTGAATTGCAACAAGCTAATCGAGATTTACAAATTGCAGATCAAAGAGTTGAAGATATTAAGTTTGATGAGCATAAAAAGAAAGCAACTTCTATTGTGGCGGATATGAAGACAGCTTTAGATAATATTGAAAGCAAATATGCTGATGTAGCTCCTGCGCTTAATGATATAGAAAATAGAATTAGAGCCAGTAAATCACAAGCTGAAGCAGATGAATTAATGAATGCTTTTAATATGTTTGGAAACATCCATAAAGACTCTTCACAAGAAACAATTTTTAGGGATGCTCTTAGAGATGTTAATAATTCTCAACACCAAATGGCAGAAGCATTTTTAGATTTTATGGATGAGTATAAGAAAGAATTTAGCGATAGAAAAGCATCAGCTACATATGAAAAAGGAAAACGTGAAAGTTCTTTTGGAAATAGTAATAAAAGTGGGGATTCTAACTAATGTTTGATATGTATAAACCTAAACCAAGGCCAATTAAAGAAGTTATTTATGATTGGGCTCATGGTACTTTATATCAAAATAAAATGGCTTTAGAAATAGTAGATAAAGTATTAGATTTAGTAGTGCCTGTTAATGATATTTGGACTGAAGATAAAGCTTATGTTGATATAAATTATAAAGTTGGTTATAAAAGAAGTAGTCTTTCAATTAAATATAATAATTTTTCTCAGTTTTTAAATTATTATTATAGCGAAGAATTTAAAGCTAAAGCTAAATCTTATATAGATAGATATAAAGGAAGTTTAATTAAAGCTAAAATAGGGGCTATTAGTTATTTTATTCAATTAGTTGGAAATAAAATTGATGCTAAAGGGGCAGTAGATTTATATAAAAATTTAGAAGAATTAGATGAATTAATGGCTATAAGACAAATTACTAAAGTAGAAATTATTAAAGAAAATGCTGATTTTATATTTGGTAATTCGCGAATGATAGATTTATATCAAATGAAATATCCTTTATATAAAAGTTTAATTGGTCAATATGATGATTGTATAAAATATTTAGGAGAAAATGGAATTAATTTAAGAAATGGAATTAAAGAAGCAATAGATTATGTAACTAGTTATGAAGATTTAGAAAATAGACTTTTAAGTGCTAAAGCTAAAGCTGAATTTCAAATTAATAGAATTGAAAGATAATTTTTAAAAATGATGTTGGTTAATAAACATCTTTTTTAAATTACTTGTTAAAATATATTTTTTATAATATAATTAATATGGTGATATTATGGTTTATGATTTAAATAAATTAAATATTAATAATCCTATTCAAATTGATCAAGATGTAGATATGAGTGAATATCAAAATAAAGAAATTATAGCTTTAAAAGATTTACATTTAAAAGGAAAAATTTATTATGATGATGCGGATGATTTAATTATTAATTTGGTATTAACAGGAGTTATGGATTTGCGAGATTCTGTTTCTTTGGAAGTTATTCATTATCCTTTAAATATTAAAATTACCGAAGAAGATGCTTTTTCTAGTGATTTTTTAGAAGAATATTTAAAAAATACGCAAAATACACTTGATATTATACCTATTTTGTGGGAAAATATTGTATTGGAAGTTCCCATGCGTTTAACTAAAACAAAAGATACAGTATTATCGGGTGATGGTTGGAGTTATGGTGAAAATAAAAAAACAAAAGATAATATCGATCCGAGATTAGCTAAATTAAATGAGCTACTTGACGATTAAGGAAGGAGTGAAAAAATGGCAGTTCCTTTTAGAAGAACAAGTAAAACTAAAAAAAGAATGCGTCGTACTCACTTAAAAAAAGAGGTTGGAGCATTAACAAAGTGTCCTAACTGTGGAGAAACTTTAAGACCTCATCGTGCATGTACAAAGTGTGGTTACTATAAAAATAAAGAAGTAATTACAACAGAAAAAGAAGAAAACTAGTTAGTAAATCTAACTTTTTTTTTATTTTTTATAGAAAGTCTTTAAAATCTTGAGTTTTGCAGTAAAAATGAGCAAAGCCTTATAATTACTAGGCTTGCTCATTTTTGATAGTTGTACAATATTTTTATTTTTTAATATTTTAAAAATTTTTTTAAATATGTTGTTAAAACTAAGGAATTATCTAACTTTATTTTATAAAAGGTAGATAATTTTTCTATTGTATCATTATAATTATCAAATAAGTTTATGGTATTTGATAATTTTATACATTCGTAATTTTTAAGATGCTCTATCAATTTTGGTATTGGTATTTCTTTATTAGTTTTATGTTCAAGTAATCTTAATATATATAAAGCTATAAAACAAGTTAAAAAATGTGATTCTATATGTTCTTTTGTCCATACGAATACAGGTCGACTTTCAAGTTCTGTTTTGGTTATTTTAAATGT
>CANQMC010000079.1 GCA_947624855.1 uncultured Bacilli bacterium
AGAATTAACATTGTGATTTATAGGACTTGGCATTCCATTTGGTACAAAAGGATTAGTCAAATTATTAAAATTATTAGTAGGATTTTCCAAATTACTCATCATTTGTTTTCTTTTTTCTTCGGTAACAAATTTTTTAACATCAAATAATTCAATTTTTTTAATTTCTCTACTTGGATATGGAGCTTCTTCTCTATTCATTCCCCAATCCATTTTAAAATCTGGTTCTAATTTAGTTTTAAAAGGATTTTTTCTTAATCTAATAATAATTGCTTCAAATAATTTTAATTTTTGTAAATCTGAAACTGTAACTAAAGGAGTTGAAGCAGTTTTATCTTTTTCTTTAGATTTAACTTCACCACACATTTTAGAAATTTCTTCTAAAGCTGCCAATTCTGTACTAATTAAATACACTAAATTACCACAGTTTCCTTTAATAATTTCTGCTACTTCTTTGCCATAAACATCATTAAGTTGTGCAAAATTTTGAATAATAAAAGTAAATCTAATATCTCGAGACCGAGCGGCACTGACCATTGAATCTACATCTTTTAAAGGAGGCATATTAGCAAACTCATCCAAAATAAAATTAGTTCTAAATGGTAATTTACCACCATTTTCTTGAGCTACATCTATTAAAGTTTCATAGCATTGTTTAATAAATATTGTCATTAAAGAATGATATGTTTTTTTCTCATCATGAATAATCATAAATACTGCCGTTTTTTCCCGACCAATATCTTCCATATTAAAATCACTATAAGCAAGCATTTCACTTAAACTTTCTCTTGAAGAAAATAATCTAATTTTTTGTCTAAAAGTTGATAAAATACCACCTTTAGTTTCATTAGGTGCATTAATAGTATTAGAAGCAAATATATAAGGGCTAGATTCTTGACCTTTCAAATTAAAATATTCTTTAATATAAGTACTCGTAGCGTATCTTTCTTCTCCAATACTACTCATATAATTAATACTATTTAAATTAACTTGTTTTTCTTCGGCATCATAAAATAAACCTAAAGCTAACCCTGAAAAATAATCGGCTGCACTTTTTTCCCAGAAATCAGAATCACCATTCTTTTTAGTTTGATCATATAAAATATTTAAAGCCACATCATCTAACAATTCCGTAGATTTATCAGTATTACCATTTTTATAAAACCGATAAGGTAAAGTAAGAGGATTCCAAGCATTACCATTTGCGGGTTCCCTAAAGTTTAAAACAATAATTTTATATCCTCTTTCTTTTAAAGCTGTCGCAGCATATTTATAAATTTCTCCTTTAGGGTCAGTAATAATCATTGATTCCCCTTTTTTAGCTAATAAATTAACCATTGGTTTAACTATAGTTTGAGTTTTACCAGAACCAGTAGACCCTATAACTAAATTATGATATTCCCCATTATCAACATAAATTTCTTTACCATTATTAATAAGAGGAATACCTGCAGCATTAACTGTAACCGCTCTAGGATCAACTTTTTCTACCCCTGTATCATTTTTAATTTCTTTATCAGTACTCCATCTTGCATAACCCTTTTCATCTTTTTCACCAAAATTAAGACTAAATCCATGCCCCTTTTCTTTATTAAAAACATAAGAAGAAACACTCGTAAAAATAATCACAAGCGAAATAAAAAACATAAATAAAGTAAGCCATATATAATCACCTGTAAAAGCTTTAAATGGTAATAAACCATAAAATTTACCCTCATTTAAAAATGAAGAAAAATTTAAAACAGCAATGGCACATAAATATAATAATAATATACAATATAAAATAAAAATGAAAAAATCTTTTGTCGTGATTTTAAATTTCATAAACATTCCGCCTTTGATATTTAAGATTATACTACAAATTAATTAAAAAGAAAAGAACAAATAAGTATTACTTATAAAATTTTTGATTTTGATATATATCTCTTTCATTATTTGTTAAATCTAATGAAGGTATTTTATAATTATAAAGTATTTCATACATAAAAATATTATCATAATAAAACTTTTCTAAATCATAAGTATTAGAATATGCTAAATAAAAATTACTTAATTTATCTTCATGAGAATTATAATAATCAAGTTCTGAAGCTACTTTATAAAAATAAGCTGTAAAATTATTAAAATCTGGTAATTCATAATCTTGTTTAAGTTTATTTATTTCTTTTTTATTTTCTTTTTCAAACTCTTTTAAAGCTTTTTTAGAATTATTTAATATTATTTTATTTTTATTCTCACAATAAACCTCTATAGTATCATTATCACATTTTAATTCTTTAAATTTATGATTATAAAATATCAAAGTTTTAATACCTAAAAATATAATACATATAATTATTAATATTCCAATTACTAATATAAAACGATGTTTATCTAAATAATTAATTATTTTTTTCATTTATACCACCATATCTTCTATCTCTATTTTGATACATAAACAATGCTTTATTAAACTCCGATTTATCAAAATCAGGAAAATAAGTATTTGTAAAATAAAACTCACTGTAACTTAATTGATATAACATAAAATTACTTATTCTTAACTCTCCTCCAGTTCTAATAAGTAAATCAATTGGTGGTAAATCTTGATATAAATATTTATAAAAATCTTCTCTTTTAAAAGAATCAATATTTAACCCTTTATTAATATCTAAAGCCAATTTTAAACTAGCATCTATTATTTCTTCCTGTCCTCCATAATTTAAACAAATATTTAAAATACCCCTTTGATTATCTTTAGTTTTAACTTCCATATTATCCATAGCGTCCATTACTTTATTATTTAAATTATTCTTTCTTCCTGAAAAAACTACTTTAATCCCTTTTTTAGCTATTTTATCAAACTTAGTCTTAAACATTTTAATAAATAAATTCATTAAATAATCTACTTCTTCTTTATCTCTTTTAAAATTATCAGTTGAAAAAGCAAAAACACTTAAAACTTCAATTCCCATATCCATCGCATGTAAAGCTATTTTTTCTAATGTTTTACTTCCTTCTAAATGTCCTTCACTTCTTTTTAATCCTTTATTTGTAGCCCATCTACCATTCCCATCCATAATGATTGCCACATGTTTTGGAACTTCCATATCTATCAACCTTTCAAAATAAATTATAGCATATTTATTGCTTTTTTACTATAATCTTGTTATAATTTTAATATGCTGATTTAGTTTAGTGGTAAAACGGATGCATGGTAAGCATCAGAGGACTGTTCAATTCAGTCATTCAGCACCAGATTGATTTATACTCGATCTTTTCGAGTTAAAAATAGAAAAATGGGAAAATGACTTGTAAAAAAGCTGTTTTTATGTTATTATGAATATGTCAAGGAAACTTGCATAAAATAAAAAAGGAACATTCAATATCGCATGTTGAGTGTTGCCATATAATGTGCATCACCTAAATCATTGCTGAGTTAGGTGATTTTCTTTTATATTAAAACTATAAATAGTAATAATACTAATAGGAAGATAAGAATGATTAAAGATAGAATTAAAAAATCCTTTTTAGTCATACTATCGCCTCCCTTCTTTATTGAAGTTTGGCAATCACCCAACTATTAAATGTTCCAAATTAATTATACCAAACATTTGTTTTTAACGCAAGAAATTTCGTAAAACAAAATAATTTATAAAAATATATTCAAAAAGTTTAAACGTAAAAATATAAAAACTTCGATTATAGTTTCGAAGCTTTTTTATTATTTATTTTCTTTTTTATTTTTCTTAGGTTTAATTACTTCCATATCTTTTTTTTCTTCAGTTTCTATTTCTTCTTCATTTTTTACTGAAATAACTCTAGTTCCTGCTAGCATATCATGTAAACCACGACCTTGCTTATTAAACATAATCATTAAAAAAATAAGAATTGTTATACAAGATGATATTTCACTACCTATAGTATAAATAGTTAAATAAGTTTTTTCTTTAAATAAGATACTAACCAAAGTAAATAAATCTAAAATAATTCCATTTAAAATAAAAGTTCTTATCAAATAATTATGTAATCCAAGTTTTTTATTTTTAGCACTAACAATTTTAATATTAAAGACTTTTTTACCTAAAGTTTGACCTTTTGTCCAATAAGCAAAAGCTCCAAAATACAAGAAAGCAACAACTATATCTCCAATTATATAAACATAACCATTTTTATTTAAATCATAACTAAGACCTTTAGTTTTTTCAGATAATTCTTGAGCATCAATTTTTTTATCATAATAATCTTGAGCTAAACTCATATATTTATCATTGGCTTCCATATATTCATCATACTTTGGATTTAGAAATGAAAGATGAACTAAAGCCATAGTAATAAGAGAAATGATTAAATAATCGATAAAATAAGCCCCTATTCTTTTCAAAATTAATTTAAAATTCATTTTTTATTCCTCCAAATCTAATATAATTATATTATTATTTTTTCTAAATGTAAATATCTAATTTTAATTTATAATTTTATCTTTTTAAACCATACTAATAATGGTGAAAATTATGAAAAAGTTTAATGAAGAATTATTAAAATTTTTAGAAAATGGCACTACTACCTTTACTTGTATTAAAATAATAAAAGATATTTTATTAGAAAATAATTATCTTGAACTAACAGAATTTACTAAATGGAATTTAAAACCAGGGAAATATTTTGTTATTCGTAATAATGCTTCCATAATAGCATTTAATATAGCTAAAAATTATAAAGAACAATTTAAAATTGTTGAAACCCACAGTGATACTCCTGCTTTTTTAATTAAACCAAACCCTGATTATTATGAAAATGGTTATCTAAAACTTAATGTAGCCCCTTATGGAGGTATTTTAAACTATGGTTATATGGATCGCCCTTTAAGTATTGCCGGTCGTCTTATTTTAAAAAAAGATCAACAATTAATTACTAAAATCATTGATATAAAAGATACTATAGCGCTTATTCCCAGCATGGCCATCCATCAAAACGATAAAGCAAATGTTAATTTAGATTTAAATACTGAAGTTGATTTAATGCCCATTATTTCTTTAAATAAAAAACAATCTTTAACCAAGCTTATTAAAGAAAAACTAAAAATTAAAGATTCTATATATGATTTTGACTTATTATTATATAACAATGAATTACCAATAATTATTAATAATGAATTTATAGCCTCACCAAGAATTGATAATTTAACATGTACTTATGCAGCCTTAAAAGCTTTTTTAAATAAATTTAATGAAGGCATTAATATTTTAACTATTTTCAACAGTGAAGAAATAGGTTCTAATACTTATGAAGGAGCAGATAGTAATTTTTTAATTGATACTTTAACCAAAATATGTGAAAATTTTAATTTAGATATAAGTACTACTCTCGCTAAATCATTAGTTATAAGTGCTGATAACACTCATGCTCGCCATCCTAATCATGATGAATTATCTGATCATTCTAACACCCCTATTTTAGACGATGGTGTTTTAATAATCAGAGAAACAAATGGAACTACCACTGGACTAACTGCTTCTATTTTTAAAAAAATATGTGAAGATAATAATATAAAATGGACTTATTATACTTCTAGAAATGATTTTTATACTGGTGGAACTCAAGCCGGAGCTAGTTTAAAACATTTAAGTACCAATTCCCTAGATATTGGGCTTCCTATGCTTGCGATGCACTCTAGCATGGAATTAATAGGTATAAATGATACCTATCGTTTATCTTTAGCTTTAACTAATTTTTATAATTATTCTTTTGATATTAATAATAATAAAATAAATTTTTAATAAACTTTAATAAGGAGTT
>CANQMC010000080.1 GCA_947624855.1 uncultured Bacilli bacterium
TTTGATTTAAAAGATATAGTTGATGATATAGATAAATTGGGTTATTCTAATCATTACTTTACTCCAGGATATGAAACAAATAGAAAATATGATTATAGAAAGTATAATATAAAAAAAGATAATAGAGAACTAAAAGGAAAAATATTAGCGATTAAAAATGGTTATGAAGTGGAGGAATAGTATTTAGGAAATGCTATGAATAAAAAAGATTTATATGAACTATTGGAAAAATTATGTGAATCATATATTCTGAAATTCCTTTATTTATTATGTTTTTAAATAATTTATGATCTTTTCTTATGTTACTTTTAATTCTTCACTTTAATAAAATATCTTTAACATAATTTATTACTGAATATTTAGTATTATTACTTATTCTACATCTATATTCAACAATATTAGTTTTGGCTATAAATCTTTTATTACACATATTACATTTATATTTTTGTTTAGTTAATTCTAAATAACTTATTAATTCAGAAACTTTAGGTATTTTAATTAAAGATTTTCTAGTGCCATTTTTAAGAATAGAATTATCATTAATACAACCACAAACAGGACAATATTCATAATTATTTTTTAAATAGCCTTTATAGACAAGTACCTTTTTACCTTTGATTTTACGATTTTCTACAAAATTTTCATTAAAAATAACATTTTTATCTTCCATATTTAAAGATTTTAAGATAGAATTAGATATAGACATAAACAACTTCCTTTACTTGTTTTTTAGTTAATATAATTGTAACAGGACAAGTTGCTTATGTCTATTTTTTTTGTCTAAAAAAGAAGTAATGAATTTATTTCATCACCCCTTAATGTTTAAGAACCTTTTTAATTATGCTTTATCTAAATATATAAAACATTTAGTTCCATCTTTAGTTATTCCTATATTTATCGTACCACTAGTATAATCTATTGGTATACTTGTATCTTTTGAAAATGAAGAAGAAATCATAGTTTATTTATCTCATTATGATAGTACAAAAGATAATTTTATTAAAAGAATCTTTACTACAATTTTTACTAAACAATTTCAAAAGAACAATTATTGCATATTACATGGAGCCTGTGCTGTTAAGAACGGGAAAGCAATTATTATTACAGGTCCTCCAGGAACTGGAAAAACAACATTATTACTGCGATTACTGGAAAATGGATATGATTATATTGCAAACGATAGATTGGCACTTAAGGTTTGTGAAGATAAAATAATAGTATGTGGTATTCCGTTTTCAATGGGGATTATCTATGAGGATATAAAAAATAAAATTGATGAAAAAAATTGTTCATACATTGAAAGTATTGATAAAATATTTGTTGAAAATAAAGACGTTCCAGAAAAGTTTAGAGTAAAGATGCTTAATAAAGCAGAAGTAAAAAGCATCTTATTACCAACTTACAATCTTGATGATATTGGAGTAAGAATTACCCAAGTGAAAGATAATTCACAAATCATAAGTGAAAATGTAATGATGGAAACTGCAATTCCCAATCAAAAATATTATTTGAATGAAATAATAGATGTTAAATATGGAGATACTTCCTTTTTAAAAAATATATCAACATATAGAATTGCACAAGGAGTTTGTTCAACAGATGAAATAATAAATGAGTTGGAAAATGTTAGTAAAAGAAAGGTGAAAGTAGAATGAAAAAATCTGATATTAATTTTGTGTTAGATAATATAAAGGTAAATTGTCGAGCAGTTGGAATAATTGCAAATAATGATATGATTTTAATGCAAAAACGCCAGAGAGATAATTTTTGGACTTTGCCTGGTGGAAAAATTGCATTATTAGAAAAGGGCGAAGAAACCATTCAAAGAGAACTGAAAGAAGAAATTGGCATTGACTTTGAAAATTGTACTATGTATAATGTTAAAGAGAACTTTTTTAAATTTGAAAATCAACAATACCATGAATTTATTTTTATGTATTTAATAAATCCTAATCAAGTTACGGGATTATGTATAGACAAAGAATTTGATGGGATTGAAACTCAAAAAAAACTTCAATTTAGATGGATGACAGAAAAAGAATTATTGTCTACAGAAATAGCACCAACGTGGTTAAAAGATGAGTTACTTACTTATTTAAATGCTGATTTTAAAGGAAAAACAAAAATGTTAGGGAGGAAATTATGAAAGAAAAAGACATCAACGTAGTAATTGATAATGTAAGATTAAATTGTAGGGCTGTGGCAGTCATTATAGAAAATGATAAAGTCTTATTTCAAAAGAGGAAACAAGATCAATTTTGGGCTCTTCCGGGAGGAAAAATTCATGTTTTAGAAAAAGGTGAAGATACAATCAAAAGAGAATTAAAAGAGGAGTTAGGAATTAAAGATTTTTCTATAGAACGTTTTAATAGCGTTTCAGAATACTTTTTTGGATTCGATACTGAAAAATATCATCAATATATATTTTCTTATATTGTATCAGTAGATGAACACGAATGGATTTTTCAAAAAGAGGAATTTGATGGAATAGAAGAAAATGAAAATTTACTTTATAAGTGGTTTCCTTTAGCAGAATTAAAAGAAGCACCAATTAAACCCGATTTTATAGCAGAACAAATAATGAATTCAAAAAATAATAATATTCAATTTATTTCTTATACGGAAGAAAATAGTATATGATTATAAAAAGAGAAGAGATAAAGTCTATTCAGAAAAAAAAGTTTACCGATGATCAATTTAATAGCTTCAGTTGGATAAAATATATAGTATCCTGTTATTATTTAAAAAAAGTTATTCGTACTTCCATAGTTGATACTTTTGAGTTTATAGAATTATTGAGAAAACATTATGATGGAAATATGTCGAACGCATTACATTCAATACAAATGGAAGAATATGAAAAAGTGCGGTTTAATTGTTATTATTTATCAAAATTGTTAAAAGAAAAACTAGACGAACATAATATTAAAACTGAATATATAACGTATCAATCAGAGGGCTTTTCTACGGATATTGGGGATAAAATTATTAAAGAATCACATATTTCAATTGTATGGACAACGAAGAAAAAGAATCAAAAATTGTTTATTTTATTTGATCCAGGTTTATATATTGAAAAACCTTTCGTATTTTTTCAAAATTCTAATTCTAAAAAAATAAAAGTTAAAAATTGTATTTTTCAAATAAAAAATAATAATAGTAAAGATTATCCAATGATTCAAACTATTGATGGTATAAACAGAAATAGTTATAGTACTGAGAAATATCACTTAATCAAAAAACTAAATCCTTATTATTATACTACAAATGTTGAAGATATGCTATTTCCTATTTCTATATGCCTAATTCCAGGATTCAAAATTTCAAAAACAAATGGAAAAAATGGTGCATATATTAAATTGATGTATGCTCATCGTTATTTGGAATATTATACTGCTTTAGAGAAAAAAAAGAAAAGATTAACGTATGACGAAATCAAAGGAATGCCAAAAGAACTATTAAAAGAACATTTGCATTGCTGTTGCCAAACTTTAAAAAAAGATATTGATGATGTCATAAGCGATATATATTTTATGATTGACCATGAACAAGAATACAAAAGTTATATTATAGATTCAAGAATCACTAACTCACTTTATGAATAGAATTATTATTCATGATAGTGCTATTCTATATTTTTAATTTTAAAATAATTGTTTTGTTTATATGAGACTGTTGAAATAATTAACTGTTTAATTATTTGACAGGCTCTTTTTTATTTTTATTGTTTCTATTTATATATAAAAATCTCTAAAATTGGACAATATCCCCATCAACCGACATTTTTTTTAATTTATATGTCGTATGATGTTAAAAAATAGCAATACCTCACAGAAAATATTGATAGGTAGTTACAAATATTTTACGTGAAATTTAGTTCATAGTCAGTAATTATTTATCAATCTATAATTACATTGATAAGAAAGCATTATTGGTAGTATTCTTGTGCTTTCTTAAAAAGGAACATTGCTCTGGGGAGTGATTGCCTTATGGAAACTGAAGAATGCTACTTTTATTTTAAATTAGATGCGTTAGAAGTAAAAAAAGACCGTATTTTACACTCATTTTTAGAGTGTAAAATACGTTTTTTTACTGTCCTTTGATCCTTTTTTTAGGTGTAGAAGCCCACCTCTAAATCAATTAATTTTTGAAATTTTAATTGATGTGAGGAAAAAAATGAGTCAAAGACCAAAAGAAGAAAATATAAAGACAATCCATATACATTGGAATATAATGAGGAAAAAAATTTATAAAGTTATATTTAGAAATACACGAAAAATTGAGAGAACTGTAAAGGTTAACGAAGAAATATTTGAAGCATTCAATAAATTTGAATTAGATGATTTGTCTAAAATGAATGAGTATGATAATCATATTGAGCATTCACAAATCTTTGAAAATAATTTGTATAGTCGTGCATTAAATAAACCTATTAGCGTCGAAGAAATGGTTGATAAGAAGATGTTAGATGAGTTAGTAAAGAATGCAATTAGTGAATTATCGAACATCCAAAAAAGAAGAATTATCAAATACTATTTTGACAACAAAACCGAATCGGAAATTGCAAGTGAAGAAAACGCAACACAACAATCTGTTCATATAAGTTTAGAGCGTGCAAGGGAAAAATTAAAAGGAATTTTAAAAAAGATTAAAAATTTAGTCTGTTATTTTTCTGTTTTTTTAGGAAACACGTGAGAGGGAATTTCCTCTTACCTATTTCATTATTTGAAATAGATTTGCTCTTTGACGATTCCATATATTTCTATCAAATACGTTTCTATTAAATGGAGCACGTTAGTAAGTACGCAATAATTCTTTGTTATAACAAGGAAGCGAGAAATACTTGACTATAAAATTGGTTTGCCACTAATATTGCGATGATCTTTAATAGATATAATGATACTTTTGCCTAGCGACAGACTCAATCAATCGGGGCAACTCGGAGAAAACCTCGGAGGAGTTGGAATACTCATGGAATTGATACGTGTTAAAGTCAATATAAAAATGTAATATTTGGTCCATATAATTATGTAGGAAAACCTACATTTTTATGTTGACATTATCACTAATTCAGTATAATTTGGTTTTATTTCTAGTTCTTTCATTATAACTAGCTCCTTTCTTAATTCATTCAATTTACATCAACTCCTTATTCTTAATAAGAAGTTATCATTTTTTTCTCAAAATGAAAAGATACTATAAAAATGTTTTTTTAAGTCCTTTTAATTATGTAGGAAATCCTACATTTTTATTTGGACTTTTTCTTACATTTTTATAGTACCATTAACAATAGTAGAACCTGGTAATTCTAATTTTGATTTTATTTCTTCTTCATATTTATCTAATCGTGATCTTTTTTTTCTTGTTTTTGGTTTTCCTTCATATCCATTATCATATTTTTTTACTGTTCTTCGATCACATTTATGTATCCTAGCTAATTCTGAATAATTAGGTTTTAGTTCATTTGTTTTCAATATCATCAACTCCTGTTTTAATTTATTTATTTCTCTCATTTATACCTCCAACTTTATGTTAAAAGTATATCAAAAAGAATGTACATTTTTATACATTTTTATATTGTATTTTTTGTACATTCTTATATTATCATTAACAGTCCCTTTCTTGTTCTCTTTCAAGAATTGTAGCCTCATTGTTCCATATTTGCCCATCTTGAAGTCTGTATCCTCGTTCGTGATTAGATTCGGTAGAAGATAA
>CANQMC010000081.1 GCA_947624855.1 uncultured Bacilli bacterium
AGTTGGTTATCACCTGAATTTAAATTATATTTAATAACGGAATTTGAAAGATTAAAAACAAATGAAGCATATCAATATAAAGTTGAGTGGAGTGCGACTAGACTTTTATCAAAAGTTAATTATATTATTCAAACAGATGTAATTAAAAAATGTATAGTTCCAACTTTAACTGAAAAACAGAAACAATTTGTGTATGCAGAAGAAGCTGATGTATTAAACGTTGCGTTATTTGGAATGACTGCAAAAGAATGGCGAGAAAACAATCCAAAACTTGCAGAAAATGGAAATATAAGAGATTATACTGATCTACTTCATTTAGTAATATTAAATAATTTACAAAACACAAATGCAGAATTAATTGAGGAAAAAGTCTCTCAAAGAGAAAGACTTATTAGATTAAATAATTCAGCAAGAAGACAAATGGAAGCATTAAAAGATAATAAAAGTCTTAAAGATTTAGAATTGTTACAAAAACAAGTTAATGAGAATAAGTTGATTGATAATAAAAAAATTATATAATTAAGTTGGTAAACAAATGTTGAAAATTTTCTCATCTTTTCTCATTTAAGAAATAATGATAATGCTATAAATACAAGAAATATAAGAATTGCTGTGGTAAATTAAGGGTTTTTTCAGTTTTATAAAAAGTTTTGATGTTAGCTAAAATTGGTTTTGTTTGCATAAATTAAAAAATAATAGTTAAAACACTTATAAATAAAGGAAGTGATTTTTATGAGCGATATAAATATTAGATTATTGAAAGATACTGATGTAGATTACAAATTGTTAGAAAAATGGTATCAAGAAGAAGAAATATATTCTAGTTTTGAACAGAGAAAATTAAATTATAAAGAAATAAAAGAAAAATATTATCCTAGAACTTTAAAGACAGCAAAAGTTCCAGTTTATATGATTGAATATAAAAAAAAACCTGTTGGTATTATTCAGTATAAATTAGTAGATGATGAAGATAAAGAATTGTATAATTTAAAAGGTAATAATATTTATGAAATTGATATATTTATTGGGGAATTAAGCGAACATAATAAAGGAATTGGTAGTTCAGCAATAAATAAATTATCTGAATTTTTATATAAAAAAAAGAATGCTGAATTATTGGTAATATGTCCTTTGAAAAATAATAAAAAAGCTATAAATTGCTATAAAAAATGCGGTTTTTACTTAAAAGATTATTTTGATACACAAGATACAGTAGGAATATTTCAAACATATGCTTTGATGATTAAAGAAAAATAATGTTTCTTTGTAAAATTGATATAATTTATGCACATTAAGAATTTAAATATGTTATTTGGAATGGAATATTTAAATAATAATATGAAGTGTTACTTCATATTATTGATATAAAGTTAATTAAATAATATTTTTTTAATTTAGGGGTTAACATTTTAAAAAAAATATATTAAGATTATATTAAGTGAAGGAGGGTAATAATGATACCATTTAAAAGAGCGAATATTTTAATTCCAAAGAATATTGATATGACAAAGTGGAGTGTTGTTGCATGTGATCAATATACAAGTGAACCAGATTATTGGGAGAAAGTAGAAAGAATTGTAGGTGATAGCCCATCGACTCTAAGAATTACTTTGCCAGAAATTTTTTTAGAAGAAAATGACATTGATGAAAGAATAAAAAAAATTAATAAAACTATGGAAGAATATATTAATGAGGATATTTTTCTTGAATTAGAAGATTCAATGATATATTTAGAGAGAACTCAAAGTGATGGAAGAGTTAGAGAAGGAATAATAGGAATGGTTGATTTAGAAGATTATTCTTATGTAAAGGGCTCACAAACTCTTATTAGAGCAACAGAAAAGACTGTTATTGAAAGAATTCCACCAAGACTTAAAGTAAGAGAAAATGCTTTATTAGAATTACCACATATTATGATTTTAATTGATGATGATAAAAAAGAAATAATTGAAAGTTTAAAAAATGAAGTAAATGATAATGAAATTGTTTATGATTTTGATTTAATGGAAAATGGAGGCCATATTAAAGGTTATAAATTAAATGATGAAAGTATCGATAAAGTTATTAATGGATTAGAAAAATTAGCAGATAAAGATACTTTTGAGGCTAAATATAATGTTAAAGATAAAGGTGTGTTATTATTTGCTATGGGTGATGGTAATCATTCTCTTGCTACAGCTAAAGCCAATTATGAAAATTTGAAAAAAGAAATAGGAGATGAAGCTTTAAATAGCAATGCTCGTTATGCTTTAGTAGAACTTGTTAATCTCCATAGTGAAGCTTTAGAATTTGAAGCAATTCATAGAGTTGTTTTTGATACAGATGTAAATGATTTGTTAGAAGAATTATATAAATATTATGATATTAATGATACAGGTTCTGGTCAAGAATTTGAAATTGTTACAAAAGATATAAATAAAAAATTATATATTAGTAATCCTAAATCTAATATTGTTGTAGGTTCTATCCAAATGTTTTTAGATGATTATTTAAGTACTCATAAAGGTAAAATAGATTATATACATGGTGATGAAGTAACTAGAAAAATGGGTTTAGAAGAAAATAATGTAGCTATATTATTTGAAGCAATGTCTAAAAGTGATTTATTTAAAACAGTAATATTAGATGGAGCACTTCCAAGAAAAACTTTTTCAATGGGACATAGTTATGATAAAAGATATTATTTAGAAGCAAGAAAAATAAAATAGGTTTTAAAGCCTTTTTTTATTAAGAATATTTATTATTAATATATAAATTATGTAAAGTTATACTTCATGTTTTATATTTAATTAATTATCTTTTTTAAATTTTGGGGTTAACTTTTTAGAAGAAATATATTAAGATAATAGTAGTTATGTTCTATTTTAAAGGAGAGATATCTATGGAAATTAAAGAAAAAAAAGAATTATTAGATAATTTAAGTTTAAGAGTAAAAGAAATTGGGAGGTCACTTTGACGTTGTTAATTTAAGAAAAGAAAAAGAAAAATTAGAAATTATAACCCATAAAGAAGATTTTTGGGAAGAAGTTTCTTATGCTAATAAGACTTATCAACAATTAAAAAATATTAATAAAATATTAAAAAAATATGATGATTTATTAAGTAATATTGATTTATTAAAAGAATTATTAGATATTGAAGATGTAAATGATTTAGAAATTGATAAAATAATTAAAGATGTTCAAGATTTAGAATTTAATACTTTACTTAATAAAGAATATGATAAAGATAATTGTTATTTAGAAATTCATCCTGGGGCTGGTGGTACAGAATCTTGTGATTGGGCTAATATGTTACTTAGAATGTATGAAAGATTCTTAGATAAAAATAATTTTAAATATAAAATAATTGATAAACAAGATGGAGAAGAAGCGGGAATTAAAAGTGTAACTTTATATATTGAAGGTGAATATGCTTATGGTTATTTAAAAAATGAACAAGGAGTTCATAGATTAGTTAGAATTTCTCCTTTTGATTCAAATAAAAGAAGACATACTTCATTTGCCTCTGTGAGTGTTACACCTGAATTTAAAGAAGTAGAAGATGTAGAAATAAAAGAAGAAGATTTAAAAATAGATGTATATCATTCAAGTGGCGCCGGGGGACAATCAGTTAATACTGCTAATTCGGCAGTTAGAATTACTCATATTCCTTCTAAAATAGTAGTTACTTGTCAAATAGAAAGGAGTCAACTACGAAATAAAGAGGTTGCTCTTAAAATGTTAAAAAATAAACTTTATCAACAAAAGGTTTTAGAACAAGAAAATAAAATTAAAGATATAAAAGGAGAAGTTACTAACATTGATTTTGGAAGTCAAATAAGAAGTTATGTATTGGAACCTTATAAATTAGTTAAAGATAATAGATCTAAATGGGAATCAACGGATCCTAATAAAATACTTGATGGAGATTTAATGCCTTTAATTGAAAGTGTACTTAAAATAAATTAATTGAGGTGAGTTTTTGGAAAATAATAATGGTATTAATGCTTTAGATATGTTTATTAACTATGGGCATTATGAATGTCATGTAGGTAGAGCTATGGATAAAGCTCATATATCAATTTCAAAAATGAGGAAACTTACAGGTTTAAATCATGAAATTGTAAAGAAGTATTATGAAGATAAAATAATAAGAATTGATAAAGATGTTTTAGCTAGAATATCTTATGTATTACTTCAAGTGGGAATAGATCCTAATGATTTGGTGGAATATGTTCCTCCTATAAATAATTTATAGTCTAATTAAAGACTATTTTTCTTTTGCATTTGGGACAGGTAATTTTTAAATTTATTTCCCATATATTTTCAATACATTTTGTTAATTTATATATTTCTATGGGTATTTCCGTGATATTTTTACAATATTCACATTTTATTTCATTGGGTTTTTCGGGAATTAAATAATTATCAGGTAATAATTCTTGCATGGTAGTATTTAATGCTTTAGCAACAGTATTTAAAGCACTAAGCGAAAAAGATTGAAATGTTCTACTTTCAATGTTCGCTATAAAAGAGTCAGAATAATGGGTTAAATCAGCAAGTTTTTCTTGGGTTAAACCTAATTCTTTTCGTCTCTTTTTTATTTTTTTTCCAATTTCATTATATAATTCTGTTTCGCTAAACATATTAATCACATGATAATATTAACATATTTAAAGCGCGAAATTTGTCGAATTATGGAAAGAATTAAAAAAAATTTTATTTTTTGATTATTGGTTCTAATTTTCCATTACATTTGGGACAGGTAAAAGTTGGATATATATTTTTACTTTTACTAACAGCGAAAATAAATTCATAAACATCTATAACTTCTATAGGCATAGTAAATGTGTATGAACATTTATTACATTTATAATCAACACTTTCCAAATTTGCACTTCCTAATCTACTATCGTGACAAATTTCATTTAAACTAACACCTAAAGCAGAGGCAATGCGATATAAGGCTCCTAAAGAAAAAGATTGGTGGGTAGAACTTTCAATGTTTGCGATAAAGGATGGCGAATAATTTACTAACTCGGCAAGTTTATCTTGAGTTAATCCTCTCATCTTACGGTATTTTTTAACATTTTTGCCAACAAATTCATATACGTAGTTTTCGTCGTTCCTTTTAAATCTCATGATACTACCACCTAACTACGGAGTTATTATAATTCCTTCATAAAAAAAGTTATTAACAAAAATAGTAGAACTTTTTGAAAATTATACACAAATAGTAGACTTTTGCTGATAATTGTGATATATTAGAAAAGAATAAAGGAGTAAATGTATAGAAAGGAGAATTTAAAAAAGATGAAATTTGAAACTTTACGAAGTGGGAAATTTGAAAAGTTAAAGCGAATTATCCCAGCAATAACGGTGGTTTTGGTTGTCGTCCTTGGTTCATTAACAATATATTTTTCACATGCAAGTTATACTTTTTCCCAAAGTATAAAATTAGCAGAGGGAACAGTAAGCATTAATAAATCAGATTTAAGTTTGATTGCTGTTACATTGGTTA
>CANQMC010000082.1 GCA_947624855.1 uncultured Bacilli bacterium
GTTACTTTATGTGTTGCAGTTTTATTTCCATCTTTTGTTGTTACTGTTATTGTTACTGTTCCTTCTTTTATTCCTTTTACTGTTCCTTTACTATCTACTGTTGCTATACTTGTATTACTTGACTTCCATGTTACATTTTTATTACTTGCATCACTTGGTTTTATTTTCGCACTTAATTTTATTGTATCTCCTACATTTACACTGTCACTTCCACTTATACTTACACTTTTTACTTTTACTGTTTTATTTGTATTTACAACAGGTTCATCTTCTTTTTGTGCTTCTTTTACTGTTACTTTGTATGTTGCTTCTTTATTTCCATCTTTTGTTGTTACTGTTATTGTTACTGTTCCCGCTTTTATTCCCTTTACTGTTCCATTACTACTTACTGTTGCTATACTTGTATTACTTGACTTCCATATTACATTCTTATTACTTGCATCACTTGGTTTTATATTTGCACTTAATCTAATTGTTTTTCCTACTGTTACTGAACTATTTCCACTTATACTTACACTTTCTACTTTTACTATTTCATCACTTACTGTTACTTCACATGTTGCTTGATATTTTCCATCACTTGTACTTACTGTTATTGTTGCTTTTCCTTCTTTTATTGCTGTTATTTTTCCATTTTGATCTACTTTTGCTATTTTTGAATCACTTGTACTCCAACTTAAATCACTACTTTCCAAATTACTTAATGTTATTTCTAGTGTTGTACTTTTATCTGGAGCTAATGTTATACTTTCTGTACTTAATACTATTCCTGCCTCTGCTTCTTTTTCTTTCCATCTTGCTTCTAATTTTATATTTTTAGTTATTTTAGTATTAAAATCAAATAATTCATTATTTAAATACCATCCTTCAAATTCATATCCTTCTTTTACTGGATCTTCTGGTTTACTCAATAATTCATTTTCCATAATCATTACTGAATTTATTCCACTTCCTCCATTAGTATCAAAACTAACTTCATATTCTACTTTCTTTTCACAACTATTTAAAAGAATAAATATTATTATTGCTAATATTATTAATCCTCCTAATATACCTAATACTAATTTTTTATTTCTCATATAAACAACCCTCTCTAATATAAAAAATTATAAACATCTAATTATATTATCCCCCCCCAACCCATTTTGTCAAGAGTTTATATTTACCATTGACTATTTTTTACTTTTTCATGTAAATCTTATGTTAAATTTTCCCCTAAATGAAAAAAACGTCTAACAAAACATTAAACGTTTATCTAACTTTCACTTAATTTTTTATAATATTCATATCTTTTTTTAGCATTATCAATTTGTTTATTTAATAAAATATTCGCCAAATTTTTATCTTTTATTTTTAAAGCATTATATCTAACTTCATTATCCAAAAATTTCTCATAATTTTGAAAATCAGGTTCTTTATTATCTAAATATAATTTATCTTCTAAAGGATTATAATGCATAAGTAAAGTATATCCAACCTCACTTGCTATTTTTTCTTCTTCAATTGAATGACTCATTCCTGTTTTAATACCATGTTCAATACAAGGTGAATAAGCAATAATTAAAGCTGGACCTTTATGTTCCATAGCTTCTTTTATAACTTTTAAAGCTTGCATCATATTAGCTCCTAAAGAAATACTAGCAACATAACAATTAGGATAAGACATAGCTATTCTAAATAAATCTTTTTTAGGTGTTTTCTTTCCAAAATCGGCAAATTCTGAAACTTGACCTAATTTACTTGCTTTACTAGCTTGACCTCCTGTATTAGAATAAACCTCCGTATCTAATACTAATACTTTAACATTAGAATCAGTTGAAAGTACATGATCAAGTCCTCCAAAACCTATATCATAAGCCCAACCATCGCCTCCAATTGCCAAAACAGTTCGAGCTGGAATATAATTAATTAATTCTTTTAATCTTATAGGTATTTCTTTAACATTTAATTCATTTTTAACTTCTTTAGTTATTTGATAATCATCCATATTATTTAAATACTTTTTAAATATTTCTTGAATATCCAAAGAAACATTATCCATTTCTTCTTCCATAATTTTTTTAATTAAATTTCTTTTTGACTCAAAAGAAATATGCATCCCTAAAGCAAACTCAGCATTATCTTCAAATAATGAATTAGCCCAAGGTAATGTATATGGTGTACTAGGCGTTGATCCTCCATAAATACTTGAACAACCTGTAGCGTTCGCTATGACTAATTCTTCACCATATAATCTTGTTATTAAATTTATATAAGGAGTTTCTCCACAACCAGCACACGCTCCACTAAATTCAAATCTTGGTTTACATAAACTAGCTCCTGGAACTGTAAATTTATTATAAATTTCTGGATTTAAATAATTATTAAAATAATTATTAGCTTCTTTTTGATTTTCTAAATCTACTTCTTTAAATTCCAAAGCTTTCTTTCCATCTTTACCCGGACATTCTGTAATACATAATCCACATTCCGTACAATCAACTTCACTAACTAATATTTGATAATTATATTCTTTATTTAATAAATAAGGAATACCTTTATCAGTTTTATCAATAAAAGCCCTAATAACAGCATGTGGACAAACAAAACTACATCTTCCACATTCTATACAATTTTCTTTTATCCATTTAGGAGCCATTTGATTAACATGTCTTTTTTCATATTTACTTAAACCATTAGGAAAAGTTCCATCTTTAAAATCCATTAATTCTTTAACAGTTAAACTATCCCCTAATCTTCTATTTATTTTACTAATAACATCATAATTTTCTTCTTCTACTAATTCTCCATCTTCTATTTTTATTTCTTTTAAATTATCAGTAGCCATTTCAATAGCTTTAATATTACTGTTAATTATATTTTCTCCTTTTGTTTTAAAAGTTTTTATAATACTATCTTTAAGTAATTGATAACCATTTTTAATATTTAATTTATCTAATATTAACATTTCTATTATTTTACTAATTTTACCTTTAATACCAGCATCATTAGCAATACTAGAAGCATCTATAGTTAACACTTTTACTTTTCTTTTTTTAAGTAATTCTTTATCACTATCTTTTAAAAATTTATTTATTTCTTCTTCATTCATTTTAGTATTAATAATTAAAGTTCCTTCTTCTTTAATATTATCAAGCATTTTAAATTTTTTAAAATATTCATCTTTAGTAACTACAATTAAACTTGGATTAGTACAATAAAAAGGAGCATTTATTTTTTCTTTACTAAGTCTTAAATTACTTACAGTTACTCCTCCACTTTTTTTAGAATCATATGAAAAATAACCATTAACATAATAATCATTATTGCCAAGAATTTTTAAAATATCTTTAGAAGCACTAACACAACCATCAGAACCATAACCATAAATTAATAATTCTAAAGCTTCTAAATCAATATTATAATCTACTTTAGGTAAACTTGTATTAGTAACATCATCCACTATACTAATAGTAAAATTATTTTTAAGTTCTGTTTCTAACATGTTAAAGACACTTTTAATATCAGCTGGAGTAGTATTTTTACTAGAAAGACCATATCTTCCTCCAACAATATTTATCTTTTTATCTTTTAAAGCATTTACAATATCTAAATATAAAGGTTCCCCATTAGAACCACTTTCTTTAGTTCTATCTAAAACCGCTATATTTACAACTGATTCTGGCAAAACATCCACTAAATATTTTGTACTAAAAGGCCGATATAAATGAACAGTAATAACTCCAACTTTTTTATTATTTTTAAGTTCTTTATCCACTACTAATTTTACAGTGTCAGTTACACTTCCCATTGCAATAATAATATTTTGAGCATCTTTAGCTCCATAATAAGTAAAAGGTTTATAATCAGTTTTCATTATTTTATTTATTTCTTGCATATAATTATTTACAATATCTGGAAGTTTATTATAACTTTCATTTCTAGCTTCTTGAGTTTGAAAGAAAATATCTTCATTCATTGCCATTCCTCTTTGAATAGAAGCTCCTCCATTTATCGCCCGATTTTTAAAATTATTTATTTCTAAATAAGGTATAATATCCTTCAATTTATTTACATCTAATTCTTCAATTGAACTTATTTCATGACTAGTTCGAAACCCATCAAAAAAATGTAAAAATGGTATACTTCCTTTAATCGCTGATAAATGTGCTACCGCCGCTAAATTTTGAGCATCCATTACATTACTAGAAGCTAAAATCGCAAACCCAGTCGCTCTAGTTGCATAAACATCACTGTGATCTCCAAAAATGGATAAAGCATTAGTTGCCACTGTTCTTGCAGCCACATGAATAACTCCTGGTAACATTTCTCCTGCAATTTTATACATATTAGGTATCATCAATAATAACCCTTGCGATGCCGTAAAAGTTGAAGCTAAAGAACCACTTATTAAAGCTCCATGAAAAGCTCCAGCCGCTCCAGCCTCACTTTGCATTTCAATAAAATCTAAATGATTATCAAATAAATTCAATTTATCTTTTTTTAAATAATCTATATTTGAAGCCATTGGACTTGAAGGCGTAATTGGATAAACTGAACTAACTTCACTAAAATAATAAGCAATATCACTACAAGCTTTATTACCATCACATATCTTTAACATAATATCACCTTATATATTATATCATGACTTTAAATAAAATAAAACAAAAAACTTTATCATTTGATAAAGCAAAATAACTTAATAAAAAAAAATAATGTATAAAACAACCAGAATTCATATTTAAGATAGTTGACATTATAAATAGAAAGGTGGTTGTTTTATAAATTAATTATATAATAAGAAAAACTAAAATACAAGTCTAAATTTTAAAAAAATAATTATATACCAATAAAGAAAAAAGCTCTAATAAAAGAGCTATTAACTATCTTTAAGTAAACTTCTATCAAATGTATATTTGGCAGAATAAGTAATTGTTGCATCTCTAGCACAATCATTATGTGGTGAATAAGTATAAAATCTGATACTAACTATTTTATCATTTTCATATTTACTAAGATTTATAGTCTCACTTTCATGTAAATCACCTTCCATATTACCCGACCATTCATAAAGTTTAACTTCACTACCTGATTCAGTTTTACCCCATACAATCATTTTATCAGGATCGCTAGTATCACTATTACTATGACTTGATAAAAATTTAACTGTAAAAGTAAAATCAGAAATATAACATCCATCTAAAGCTTCTAACCAATCACTATCAAAAGTAGTATTTGTAAATTTAGCATCATCAGCAGATATTCCTCCCCCTTCACTAAATACATATATTACTTCTAATTCCTTAGATGATGCTCCAACTGAATCTGTAGCAGTTGCTTCTATTTGACCAATACCTACTTTAGAAGCCGTAAGAGTATATACTGCTCTACCATTACTATTACTTGTTT
>CANQMC010000083.1 GCA_947624855.1 uncultured Bacilli bacterium
TAATGACGTTTTTCAGTTTCATACTCAACGTGAGCAGTATTAATTGTAATACCTCTTTCCCTTTCTTCTGGAGCTTTATCGATATCAGCATAATCAACAAAGTTACCAAAATATTTTGTAATTGCGGCTGTTAATGTTGTTTTACCATGGTCTACGTGACCAATAGTACCAATATTAACATGTTCCTTAGAACGGTCAAATTTTTCTCTTGCCATAATTTTTTCTCCTTTCGTTTGTATATATATATTTTATCTAATGCTTGAATATTTTTCAAGTATTATTTAACTTTATGTGTGTTATTTTTTAATTAACACTATTTTTTTTGATAATTTCTTCACTAATTGATTTAGGCACTTCTTCATAATGATCAAGTGACATAGTGAAATTACCACGACCTTGGGTATTAGAACGTAAACTAGTTGCATACCCAAACATTTCTGCTAAAGGTACCATTGCTTTAATAGATAAAGCATTACCTCTAGATTCTTGTCCCATTGGTTTACCACGACGACTAGTTAAATCGCCCATAACGTTACCCATGTACTCATCTGGTACAATTACTTCAACACTCATTATTGGTTCAAGTAAAACTGGATTACATTTATTTTTAGCTTCTTTTAAAGCCATAGAAGCCGCTATCTTAAAGGCCATTTCTGATGAGTCTACATCATGGTAAGAACCATCAAATAAAGTTGCTTTAATATCTACCATTGGATATCCAGCTAAAATTCCTCCAGCCATTGCTTCTTGTAAACCTTTATCTGTAACAGGAATATATTCCCGAGGAACAACTCCTCCTACAATTGCATCGACAAATTCATAACCTTTTTCAGGATTAGGTTCAAATTTAACCCAAACATGACCATATTGTCCCCGACCACCTGATTGTTTAATATATTTGCCTTCACATTCAGCAGCCGTTTTAATAGTTTCTCTATAAGCAACTTGTGGTTTACCACTGTTACATTCTACATTAAATTCTCGACGCATTCTATCAATTATAATATCTAAGTGTAATTCACCCATACCTGATAAAACAGTTTGACCAGTTTCATGATCAGTTTTAACTCTTAAAGTTGGATCTTCTTCCACTAATTTTTGTAAAGCTAAAGCCATTTTATCTTGATCATTTTTACTTTTTGGTTCAATAGCAATATCAATAACTGGATCAGGGAATTCCATACCTTTCATAATACATGGATTTTTTTCATCACAAAGGGTATCAGCTGTTGTAGTATTTTTAAGTCCAACAGCCGCCGCTATTTCACCAGCATAAACCTCTGTAATTTCTTTTCTTTGATTTGCATGCATTTGTAAAATACGGCCAATTCTTTCTTTTTCTCCCTTAGTAGAATTTAAGACATAAGAACCACTTTTTAAAACTCCTGAATAAACTCTAAAGAATGATAATCTACCAACATATGGATCAGTCATTATTTTAAAAGCTAAAGCTGTAAATGGTTCATTATCACTTGGATGTCTTTTAACATCATTACCATTCATATCAACACAATCAATAGCTTCAATATCCATTGGACTTGGTAAATAATCAATAACAGCATCAAGCGCAAACTTAACACCCATATTTGATAAAGCAGAACCACACATAACTGGGAAGAATTCAGCAGCTAAACAACCTTTACGAATAGCCTTTTTAATATCTTCTATACTTGGTTCAACACCATCTAAATAAGCCATCATTAAATCATCATCAAACTCTACTGCTGTCTCAATTAATTCGGCTCTTTTTTCTTCAATTGTATCTTTTAAATCGGCAGGTATTTCAATTTCTGTAAAATCTTCATGTTGATTTCCATCAAAATGATATGCTTTTCTATTTAAAATATCTATAATACCATTAAATTCTGATTCGGCACCAATAGGCCATGCAATAGCTTTAGCCTTAGCTCCTAATCTTTTTTCAATAGTATCTAAACTATAAACAAAATCGGCACCCATTTTATCCATTTTATTAACGAATATCATTCTTGGAACTTTATATTCGTTAGCTTGACGCCATACTGTTTCAGTTTGAGGTTCAACTCCAGCTTGAGCATCTAAAAGAGCAATCGCACCATCAAGTACTCTTAAACTTCTTTGAACTTCAATTGTAAAATCGACGTGACCTGGAGTATCAATTATATTATAACGATATCCTTTCCAATGAGCAGTTGTTGCCGCACTGGTAATTGTAATACCTCTTTCTTTTTCTTGATCCATCCAGTCCATTTGTGATTCCCCATCATGAGTTTCCCCAATTTTATGAGTAATCCCTGTATGGAATAAAACTCTTTCTGTAAAAGTAGTTTTACCGGCATCAATATGAGCCATAATTCCAATATTTCTAATTTTATCTAAACTAACATCTCTTGCCATAATTTATTACCATTTATAATGAGCAAATGCCTTATTTGCTTCTGCCATTTTGTGAGTATCTTCACGTTTTTTAACTGCTCCACCAACACCATTTGCGGCATCGATAAGTTCATTAGCTAAATTAATGGCCATTCCCTTTCCATTTCTTGTTTTTGCATAATTTACAATCCAACGTAACGCTAAAGTTTGCGCTCTATCATCACTAACTTCATTTGGAACTTGATAGTTAGATCCCCCAATTCTGCGAGATTTAACTTCCAAATTTGGTTTTACATTTTCTAAAGCTTGATTATAAATTTCCATTGGTTCTTTACCAGTTTTTTCTTTAATTATATCAAAGGCATCATAAAGTATTTTTTCGGCTATACCTTTTTTTCCATCTTTCATAATTCTATTAATTAACTTAGTAACAGTTTTCGAATTATAAATAGGATCTGGTAATACATCTCTTTTTATTGCTCGTCTCTTACGCATAATTATTCTCCTTTCTTAATTAATTTTTAGGTTTTTTAGTACCATATTTACTTCTACCTTGTTTTCGATCATTAACACCTTGTGTATCAAGTGTTCCTCTAACAATGTGATAACGTACACCGATTAAATCTTTAACACGACCACCACGAACTAAAACAACACTGTGTTCTTGTAAATTGTGTCCTTCACCTGGAATATAGCAATCTACTTCTTTTCCATTTGAAAGTCTTACCCGAGCGTATTTCCGTAATGCTGAGTTTGGCTTTTTAGGTGTTTTAGTTCCTACTCTAGTACAAACACCTCTTTTTTGAGGCCCCTTAGCATCAGTTTGACGTCTTGTCATCGCATTATAACCGACATTTAACACTGGTGATTTACTTTTCTTCTTTTTATTTTTTCTGTTTTTCTTAACTAGTTGATTAATTGTTGGCATATTATCCTCCCTCCTAATTAACACACATCCTGGTGTATCCAATTTCCTATTAAATTAAGTTCTACTAAATAGAACTTCAATTTAAAACGCGTATATACTATACCATTTTATTATATGATAAGTCAAGTATTTTCTTTCAAAAAAACAATTTTTTTAATAACCTAAAGTTTTATAACTACCACATTTAATAAATGGTTCAAATTCATAATCTAAATCTGGTTCTTGATATACTAAAACATATCCTGTACAAACATCTTTATCATAATTAAAATCTTTTAAATAACCATTTTTAATTAATTCATCACTAGTAATTTTAATAGCTTTATTAAGCCGCATTCCACTGTTATAAACATACAATTCTGCAGCTTTTTCAATACGATCTTCTAAATTTTCATATTTCTCTTCATTAAATTTAAATTTTAAACCAATAATAGTTAATACAACTATTAAAGATAATACCAAAACACCCCAAACAATAAATAATATTTTAGTTTTCTTTTTCATTAACTTCTCCAACTTTCATATCCATCTGTTGTATAATCTCTACAACTTATATATCCTTTAACTTCATTTTTATTTGCCATAACATATCCACTACAAAGATTTCCATCATCATCTTTTAAACTTATATCTAAATCATATGATTTTAATACACTTTTAGTTATAGTCATATTATCATCTGTAAGTTCTCCATCATAATAATTTTCTAAATAAATATCAGCTTGTCTTTCTAAATTATTTTCAAGATTTGTATAAGTATTAGTTAATAATTCTTGATCTATTGAGGAATATAAATTATATATATAATAAATTGCTATAATTAAAAAAACTAATAAAATGCCTGACCAAATAAGCATTTCTCTTAAACCCCAACCTCGTTTATTTAAAATCATTTTCTTCACCTGTTAATTATTATATAACTTTTAAACATTAAATGCAATTAAAAAAATTATTCTGTTTTTTCTTTAATAAAAAATGGTCCAAATTCTATAGTAGTATTAATACTAGTTCTATCATATTTATAAACTTTATAACCTAATCCTAAACAAGATTCTACTGTACCATCATTATAATCTTTAACACTTGATTGAATACAAAATAAAGGCATTTTAGATTGTCTTGCTCTAAAATAATCAATAAAGAAACAAATTATCCATACGATAATTATTACCAATATAATTATTTTAACAATGTCACCTTTTGTAATATCTTTTTTCATATTCTCACCTATTTTAATTATACCTATTATCTTTAAAAAAAGCAAGTAAAAAATTTAAAGTTGCATTTATTTTAAAATAATGTTATAATACTACTTCACGAAGGAGGGATATTATGAATTATTTAAGTGAAGAAAAAATAAAAGAATTTACTAATAAACTTATTTTTCACAGTGCTAAATTAACTAATATTAGCGATATAGAATTAGAATATTATTATTCTATATACACTCAAGCTAAAAAAGCTGGTTTTTCTAGATATATATTAGATGATTTAGCTAGAGCAATATTAGCTATTAAAACTAATAAAAACTCTAATAGAGACACTATGGTAACAGCTTTAGAAGAAGAAATTAATAATTTATCTGCTTTAAGAATTTAATTTTTAACCAAAAAATCAAATAGTAATTAAACCATTTGATTCTTTTTTTATTTAATGTTTTTAATATCATTTATAGATAGACCTGTGGCTTTTGATATTGTATTTACATCAGTATTTAAATTAAGTAAATTCTTGGCTATATCATAGTTTCTTTGGTTAGTTGCTTCTTCATATCCTTCTTCTCTGGCTTCCTCTCGTGCTGCTTCTCTTAATAATTCTTTATTCCATCTGCCATAGAAATTAGCCGTCTTTTCATCATTGATATATTCATCTAACCACTTATTAAATTCCATCAATTCTTCACTTCCTTCCTATATTTTTTATCCAAAAAATCAAACAGTAATTAAACCATTTGATTTTTTTTATTATTTAATGTTTTTAATATCATTTATAGATAGACCAGTATATTTTGCTA
>CANQMC010000084.1 GCA_947624855.1 uncultured Bacilli bacterium
ATTCACACCCGCATAGCAGGTGGATTTACACGCGACTTATTTAGTCGCGGCAATTCTGTTGAATTGCATATTAAAAATTAAAACCTGATTATTCAGGCTTAATTTTTTTTAAATAAACATAATAATATAACCAATTATGATATAAAAGAGTACTATGAGCATGCCATTTATATAATGGTTCTTCATTAGGATTATCATTTTTATAATAATTTTTAGGAACAGAAATATTTAAACCTTTATTGATATCACGACGATATTCTTTATCTAATGTATCTATTTCATATTCAGCATGGCCAGTTAAAAAAATTTTACTGCCATCTTTACTTTCAACAATATAAACTCCCGATTCGTTAGATTTACTAGTTAAAATTAAATCTTTACGGCTAATTATATCTCCTTCTACTAAACTACAATATCTTGATTGAGGTATGTAAAATATATCATCAAAACCTTTAACTAAATTAGTTTCTTTAACTATATAATGTTCATATAAACCAGATACTTTAGCGGGTAAATTATATCTATTAACACCATAGAAATATTGCATTCCAAATTGAGAAGCCCAACATAAGAAAATAGTTGATTTAACATTTTCTTTAGTATATTTAAAGAATTCTTTTAATTCTTCAATATAATCAACATCTTTATAAATAATATGTTCTAAAGGAGCTCCAGTTACGATTACTCCATCATATTTAGTATTTTTAATTTTACTAAAAGAATTGTAATATTTTTCAAAATAATGAACTTTTTCTTGATCACTATTTTTAGTATCTAAATATATAAAATCAAGTTCTATTTGAACAACAGGATTATCTAAAGCCATGATTAATTGTCGTTCAGTATCTTCAAGGGTTGGCATTAAATTTAATATCCCTACTTTTACAAATGGTTTAGTTAAATCTAACTTATCTATAAAATCTACTTTATCTTTTATTTTATCTACTAATTCTAATTTTTTATTTAAAAGTATTGCCATTTCATCACCTCTTTAATTATAACATAAAATTATTTATTTTGCATTATTTCTAATAGTAAATCATAATTATCATCTTTAGCCATCTTATTTCTTTTAATTTTATTACATTTAATACATTTATAGACTATTTTCCAATCTTTTTTACCTTTTTCAAAATCAATTGGTTTTAAAATTCCTAAACAATTAGCTTTTCGATCTCCAGGATTAATATCAACATGAAGGCTTGATAAACAATATGGACAATGATCTCTAGCAGTATAGCCTAAAGCTTTTACTTTTTGATGGCAAACGATACAAGTAAAGTCTTCATCAAGCATTTTAAATTTTTTATCTTCCATTATTCACCTTTTTCTAATTTTTTAAATTCTTTTAAAGCTAAAAGCATTTCTTTGGTAATAATTTTATTAACAGGATTATCTTTAATTCTAGTATTTAAATATTTTTTTAATTTATTAATATCTAAATAATATAATTTAAAATTTCCATATTTTTCTTCTTTATCTAAATTTAATTTATCTAAATGAAATGGTTCATCAGTTTTAATATAGTAATAATAAATTTCTACACTACAATTTTCTTTAGTTAATGGATAATCTTTTAAAATATGTTTAATATTTAAAAAAGGTCTACCTATATTATCTAAAATTATTCCTGTTTCTTCTAGTATTTCTCTTTTTAAAGCTTCTTCTAATGTTTCATTTTCTTCTAAATGACCTCCAGGAAATTGAACTGTATTAAAAGCTTCACCTAATAATATTTCATTTCTAGAATTTAATATTAAAGCTTTAACTCGAATAATTTGGGATGTTATATCAGTCATATTTAATTTATTATAATTAAAAATTTTTTCTTTCATAATTATCACATCTTTAGTGTACCTTAAAATTTTAAAACTGACTAGCTTTTTTAGGTTACTTTACATTTGGTTTTCGAACTAAGTAATAGGTCTCTTCGGAATAAGAATCTATTTTAATATTTCGAATGCCTTTACCTAAACTTGTTATATCAAAATCATTGGGATTTGTATTATCTATAAAATAATTAATTAAAAGACCATCTTCTTTTAAAAATTGAGAAAATGTTTTTATATAATCTTTAAAATGTTCTAAATTAAAATTAGGTATTTTTAAATATAAATAATCACTTATATTAGATAATAAAATAATATCATAAAGATTAGTTAATTTATTTGGTAATTCTAAAACATCACTAAAAGTAAAAGTAATATGAGCTTTTTTTAATTTTTGTCTTAATTTAATATATTCTTTTATATTTTCTAAATAAATTGAATCATTGCCAATATAAATGGCTAACCCCCATATTAATTTTTTTAAACCATCGGGTTGATATTTTTGACAATATGTAAAAATATAGCGATAATATTCATAAACATCTTTGGGTAATTCATCTTTAAGTATTTCTAATAATTTTAAATCTTTTTCAAGATCTTTTCCTAAATTATAAGTTATATATTTAAAAGCAGGAAGTGGTAATTTTAATATTATAGCTCTTTTTAAATAAAATAAATAATAAGTAAGTTCATTGATATCAAAAGTATCAATATCATAAACATCTTTACATATTAAATTAAAAACATGATCGCCACTAGATAAAACTGTTAAAGCTTTAGTTTTATTAAATCTTTCACGGTTTAAATATTCTTTTATACATTCAGTAGTAAATAAATAGGTTTTAGAATATTTAGAAAATAAATTAGTAGTTTTTTCTTCATTTATTAAGTTTATACTACCTTTTATGGCATCTTCTAAATTTGGCATCAAAACCCCTCCCTAGTGCTATTTAGTTTAACATACTTAGTTTAAAAAGTCAAAAAAGAATTGCATTTAAAAAAAGAAATTGTTATAATTAGTTTATGGCTCGTTGGTGAAATGGTTAACACATTGCCCTCTCAAGGCAACATTCACGGGTTCAAATCCCGTACGAGTCACCAAATTTGTTTGTTTTTTATTTATAAATTTTAAAAGTTAGCTCTAATTAAGCTAACCTTTTTTAATATCTTTCTTTAAAAATTTCTAATCGTTTAAGCATTCTTTCTTTTCCTAATATTTGCATAATATCATATAAATTTGGAGTCATACTGCTAGTTGTTAAGACTACACGGATAACGGTTGAAAAATCCGCGATGTTTCCTTTATATTTATCAGGATTTTCTTTGTATTCTTTCATATTACTTGTATATCCCATTTTAGTACATAATTCTTTCATTTTATTAAACCATATTTCTTCTGAATCACTATCATCATAATAATTATTTAAATATTCACTAGTAATATTAATTATTTCTTCTTTATCTTTTATATTTTTAAATTCATAAACTAAGTCTCTATTCCATTCTTCATCATACATATACCAAGATTTATTAAAGATACTACTATAATTTTCATAATCTTTACGAGGTTTTTGGCTTTCTCTTTCAATATTTAAAAAATTTATAGTGTCTTCTTTATATTTATTTATTAACTCATAAGTATGTTCATCATATTTTTTAGCCCAAGTTAAATATTCTTGATATAAATCTTTGGCACTCATTCTGGAAATATAGTTTTTACTAATATTATCTAATTTGTCTAAATCAAATAAGGCTCCACTGGAACTCATTTTTTTAGGACTAAAAGGAAATTCATAAAAGGGTTTATCAATATTATTTGTTCGCCATTCTTCAAAATTGGAATTAGCAATTGTTAATACCGCATCAATTACAGCTAAATATGGATAACCTTTTTCTTCATAATAAAACATTAAAGCTTCAGGATCTTTTCTTTTACTTATTTTCCTAATTGTGTCACCATCTTTTTTTAAAATTAAAGATGTATGAATATATTTAGGCATTTTAAAATTAAATGCTTTAAAAAGTTCATAATGAAGAGGAATACTACTCATCCATTCTTCCCCTCTTACGACATGAGTAGTACGCATTAAATGATCATCGACAATATGAGCAAAATGATAAGTTGGAAGTTTATTTTCACTTTTCATTATAGGTACATCTATATCATTTTCTGGCATTTCTATTTTACCTTTAGTTAAATCTTCAAAAATAAATTTTTTATTAAAATCTCCTTCTGATTTAAATCTAATTACATATTTTTCACCATTTTGGATTTTAGCTGCGGCTTCTTCAAGGCTTAAATAACGATATTTAGCATAACGGCCATATATTCCTATTCTTTTTTTACTTTTGGTTTGATATTCTCTTATTTCATTTAATTCATCAGGAGTTAAAAAACAAGGATAGGCTCTACCAATAGTAATTAAATGTTTGATAAAGGCATGATATATTTCGATTCTTTCACTTTGAACATAAGGACCATAATTTCCTTTTATTTCACCATTAAATTCATATTCATCAGGATTTAGGTGATAATGATTTAAAATATGATGAATAAATTCTAAAGCACCTTCAACTGTTCGAGCTTGGTCGGTATCTTCATTTCTAAGAAAAAATACTCCATTACTTTTTTTAGCTAAAACATAATTTATAACAGCACTCATCATATTACCTATATGCATAAAACCTGTAGGACTTGGAGCAAATCTAACTACTTTGGCTCCTTCTTCTAAATTTCTTTTAGGATAAAGATTTTCGTAATCTTCAATACTTTTAGTTATATTGGGAAATATTAAATCGGCTAAATCTTTATTGGTCATAATACTCCTTCTTTCAATATTATTATTTTATCATTTTAATTTGAAAATGTAAATAAACAATTAGTATCCTTTATTATTCTTAATAAATTCGCGTAAAACTTTAGTTAAAGCTCTTTTTTCAATTCGAGATACATAACTGCGAGAAATATGTAAAGATTTAGCTATTTCTTTTTGAGTTTGTTCATCTTCATTTAATAAACCATACCTTTTAATTAATATTTCTTTTTCTCGAGGTGTTAAAATTTTTAAATATTTTTTTAATAATTCAACATTTTCTTTTAAATGTAATGTATCTGCAATATCTACTGTTTCATCTTTAATAATTTCCATTAAACTTATTTCATTACCATCTTTATCATAACCTATAGCATCATTTAAACTAACAGTATTACCATTTTTTTTATTACTACGAAAATGCATTAATATTTCATTTGCAGTTAGCACCTGTTGGAAATGTTTCATCTTTCATATTTCTGCTACCAATAAAATTAATAGTTATATCTTGACCATCTGTTGTTATAGAACTTACTAATAACTTAATCATGTTTCTTTTTGTGTTTAAATCTAAAGTATCAAAAGAAGTAAAATAAGTATCTAATATATTAAGTAATAAATCAGCTGT
>CANQMC010000085.1 GCA_947624855.1 uncultured Bacilli bacterium
AACAAAAAAAGAATTGGTACAAACTGTCCAATTCCTACATTGACTTTTTTGTCCAATTCTATATTACCATTTACAACTTTATTTTATACTTTTTTATTTTTCAAGTCATTTATTTTTCACCTTTTCCTTTTTTTAATTTATTTTTATTTTACAAGTTTATAGTTTAATTAATATTTACTAATATTCAGAAAACAACTCAAATAAAATGATAAGATAAAACAAAAAGAGTATTGACACCTGGAGAGATTTACTAAAAAAATAATACAAATTACAAATAAATTTATAAATAACAAAATAAGTAGATAAAAGTGAAAACAATATTAAAATAGTTTGAAAGAATTTAAAAAAGAAAAAAGAAAAAATAGTTTGAAAAAATTTTTTAAATGTTATATACTTATTAAGTCGGTCACAGCTTTAAGCGTATAAGAACTTACACTCTTATACGCTTATTTTTTGCAATAAAGCTGTGATTAACATAGAAGGAGGAGAAAATGGAAAATCAAAACGACAATAAATATTTAGGACAAGAAAAAGTTTCTAAATTATTATTTAAGTTTTCTATTCCCTGCATTTTATCACTACTTATTAGTTCTTTATATAATATAGTTGATCAAATATTTGTTGGGAATAGTAGTGTTGGTTATTTAGGTAATGCTGCAACAACGGTAGTATATCCAATAACGATTATTGCTGTAGCTTTTGCTTGGTGCTTCGGTGACGGCTCAGCAGCGTATTTATCTTTATGTCAAGGAAGAAATGATACTAAAAATTCTCATAAATCAATTGGGAATAGTATTTTAGTAACGTTTATAATAAGTATAATATTTATGATATTAGGTTACTTATTTATGGATAAACTTTTATACGGTTTTGGTGCAAGTGATGTAACAATTAATTTAGCAAGAGATTATTTTAAAATAATTTTACTAGGCATACCATTTTATATGCTTGCTAATTCTGTAAATAGTGTAATACGTGCCGATGGATCACCTAAATTTTCTATGGCAGCCACATTACTTGGAGCAATTTTAAATATAATACTAGATCCAATATTTATATTTGGATTTAATTGGGGAATAACAGGAGCAGCTTGGGCTACTATAATAGGACAAATTGCATCATTCATTCTTTCAGTAATTTACTTTTTTAGAACAAAAACATTCAAACTAAATAGAGAAAGTTTTAAAATTAATTTTGAAGTGTTTGGTAATGTTATTAAACTTGGAGTATCAACATTTATTACTCAAATGTCGATTGTTGTTATTTCATTAGTTTGTAATATTATGTTAGCAAAGTATGGTGCTTTAAGTAAATACGGGGCTGATATACCTATTGCAACTATTGGTATATGTATGAAAGTATTTAGTATTGTAATAAATATTGTAGTAGGTATTGTTTTAGGAGCACAACCAATACTTGGATATAATTATGGTGCTAAAAAATATAATAGGGTTAAAGAGACATTTAAGTTAGTAATCATTGCTACTATTATAGTGGGAATTTTATCAACTATCGTGTTTGAATTATGCCCTGAGATTATTATTAAAATGTTTGGCACATCTGATAATCTTTATATGGAATTTGCTATTAAAACATTTAGAATTTTTCTAATGTTAGTAACATTCACATGTTTAATAAAAGTAATTTCTATATTCTTCCAAGCAGTTGGTGAACCTTTAAAATCAGCTATTGTATCCTTATGTCGTGATATTGTTTTCTTTGTTCCATTAGTCATAATATTACCTAGATTTATGGGAGTAACAGGTCCATTATGGGCTGCTCCAATAGCAGATTTTATTGGAATGATAATATCAGGTACTTTAACAATTTTATTCTTTAAAAAATTACCTAGTGTAACAATTAACGATAAAGAACAAGTAGTTATTAAACCATCAAAACTTGGTGTAATTATAACTATTTCAAGAGAACATGGATCGGCTGGTAAATATATTGGTGAAGTAGTAGCGAAAAAACTTAATATTCCATACTATTATAAAGAGTTAACAGCTTTAGCAGCTAAAGAAAGTGGTTTAGATAAAGAATTTGTTTCTAAAATTAATTCTACTAAAGATGTATGGCATGATTTATATTTAACAACATCACCCGTGAAATATGCTATTAAAGCACAAGATAAAATTATTAGTAAAATTGCCGAACATGGCTCTTGCGTTATAGTAGGCCGTGCTGCTGATTATGTATTAAAAGATAATAAAAATCTAGTAAAAATATTTATTTATGCTAATGAAGAATACAAAATAAAGAAATTACAAGAGATGTATGGTGATTCAGAAAAAGATGCAGTAAAAAATATGAATAAATCTGACAAAAATAGAGCCGCTTACTATAAATTAATTTCAGGTAGAACATGGGGAGACTATAAAAACTATGATTTACTTATAGATTCTTCAATTGGTGTAGAAGAAACAGCCAATGCAATATTAGAATATATAAAAAATATTAAAAAATAATAAATTTTATTGAATAATATTATAAAGAAATTGATAATCTTTTGTTAGAAAAATAGAAAAATTACAATAATTTTTAGGTGGCATTTGGGTGGCAAATTTCTAAAAATTTAAGAATTCGATTTAATCTGAAATGAAATAAAAGATTAAAATTCGGTTAAAAATAAATAAATTTGTTATAAAAAAAATAAAAAAGGTACGAAACTTTGATGCCCCCTGAAATCCCGTCAGAAATGGCGGGATACTTTGTTTTATAAGACTTTTAGGTGTCATTTTTGAAATAAAAAACTCTAAAAAACATTTTTATATTAAAGATTTTGTAGTATAATGTTAGTGAAATAAATATTGATACAGGATAAGGTGATTTTTATGGAAAATAAATTTAATTTAACAAGAGAACAAAATATATTTGTAGCGAAAAGAAATATTGTAGATTACATTTGGAAAAGTGCTAATTTAGAGGGTATTGGGGTAACATATCCAGAAACACAAGCAATATATGATGGCGGTATAGTTAATGGACTTACTGTAGATAAAATAATTGCTATTAACAATTTAAAATATGCTTGGCAATTTATAATTGAAAATGATGAAATTGACTATGATTTTAAAGCACTATGTCATCTACACAAATTAACATGTGATAAATTAGTATTGGATCAAAATTTAGGGAGATTAAGAAGTACACCTGTAAATATTGGTGGTACTACTTGGAAACCTCAATTTCCAATAGAAAGTCAAATTAAAGAAGAATTAGAAAGATTACTTAATCAAACTGATAAAACTAAAACGGAAATAGCGATTGAAATAATGTTATGGATTATGAGAAGACAAATGTTTATTGATGGAAATAAAAGAGTTGCTATGTTATTTGCCAATAAAGTAATGATAGATAACGGATGTGGAATAATAACTATTTCACAAGCAAATCAACCAACATTCTTTGAAAAATTAATCAAGTTTTATGAATCAGGTGATAATAAAGATTTAAAACAATGGATTTATGAAACAAGTATTGATGGAATAGATTTAAATAATAATGGTAATTAAAAATGAGGTATATTTCTTATGACAAAGGAAGAAATAAAGAAAAGGATTCTTGAATTAAAAACCGATGAAGAAATAATGTCTTTTATAAACTTTAGAATTGCAGAACTAGAAAGTATCGCACAAGAAAAAATAGTTGGTCAAGACTACACAATTATTTTTGATGATTATATTTCAAGCAAAGTTAAATTTAAACCTGTTGCTTCATTAAAAAAGAAGGAATGTCCTAATTTAATTTATGATGATATTTTGCCTTATTTTGAACTGATAAAAGAATTAGCAAAAGAGAAAACGTATTTAAATGAATTATTTCTTTTTCCACTATTAATGTTTGAAATATTTAATTATATGTCAAGTAAAGAAAATAAAGATAATATTGGGGATACATTAATAGAAAGACAATTACTTTATTTTAATGCTATGAATACCGAAAAAGAAAATGTTTCAATTAAAGAATTTCATAAAAACAAATATGCTTTTTGCTATGAAAATACTGGGTTAGCACATAATGTATTTAAAATTCTTGGAATAGATTCTCAATTTGTAATAGGAAAAAGAAATAATGAAAATCATGCATTTAATATAATATTTCCAAATGGATATGGTAATAGTCCAGCAGTATTATTTGATGCATCATATACAATAGATTTTATAAATAATAGAGAGACTAAGTATTCATTTGGATATTTTAAAGCATTAACGCAAGAAGAATACAATAATATGTTATTTGGCAATAGTACACCTATTAATCTAGATGGATCAGTTAATAATTTGATAAGATATTATCCAATACTTTCTGATTGTAATGCAAGTTTTGAAAATGCAAGTTATAGTATAGGCCTTGGTGAACAATTAAAAGAAGAAAATGGTAATAAAAAGCCAATTATTAAAAAAGGATAATATGCAATATGGATAAATTAACATTAAAAATAGAATATTCTGATTTCTTAAATGATGATATCGCTAACTATTTAACATCTTTGAAGGGTGTTAAACTTGTTACGATAAAAAATGATGAAAATGAAATATACGTTGAATATGATTCATCAATTATTTCTTTAAAAATTTTAAAAATGGAAATTCTATTATATTTAGATATTATAAAAGTGCCATCTATAGTTTATTTTGATAAACATTTAAAAAATGATATAAAAGAAGAACATATAATTATAAAAGATTTATGCTGTGAATATTGCTTAAATGGTATGATAGATGATTTGCTTGAAATTGATGGAATAATAAGTGCTTATAGTGATTTTGATTACAACAATAAATATGATGTAAATATCTTTATTACATATCATGAAAAAATTAGACAATCATCAAAAAATAAAAATTAAGATAAACTTGCTAATATAAATCAATAGTTTTTCATTAAAAAAATTAAAAAATTCAATTTAGAATATTATTGCATGATA
>CANQMC010000086.1 GCA_947624855.1 uncultured Bacilli bacterium
ATTTTGAAAAGACCTTTTTTTTAATTATTTATAAATATTACTTTTTCACCATCTAAACTAAAACTTTTAGCATCAGTTATTTTGACATTTATGATTTTGCCAATGTCACTTTTTGGAGCAATTACATTAACTAATTTCATAGTTTCGGTATAACCATATAGTTTATTTTGATCTTTTTCACTTTCGCCAATTAATAAGACTTTTACTGTTTTATTTAAATATTTTTGATTATTCATTAAACTATATTCATTTATTTTTTTATTTAGAATTTGTAATCTTTTTTCTTTTACTTCAAGAGGGATATTATCTTTAATTAAAGCAGCTGGAGTGCCTTCCCTTGGAGAATAGATAAATGTAAATGCACTGTCAAATTGACATTTATTAACTACATCCATAGTTTCTTCAAAATCTTCTTCAGTTTCATTAGGAAAACCTACGATTATATCAGTTGTAATACTTACATTAGGGATTTTGGCTTTTATTTTATTAAATAAAGTTAAATATTCTTCTTTGGTATAACGGCGACCCATAAGTCTTAAAATATTATTACTACCACTTTGAAGAGGTAAATGAATATAAGGCATAATATTAGGGTATTTACTTATTACTTCTAGCATTTTATCAGTAAAATCCCAAGGATGAGAGGTTACAAATCTAATTCGGGCAATACCTATTTTAGCTGTTTCTTCAAGTAAAGTTGCAAAATCATAATTTAAATTTAAATCTTTGCCATAAGCATTAACATTTTGACCTAATAAAGTTATTTCTTGATAATTATTTTCTTTTAATTCTTTTATTTCGTTTAAGATATCTTCCATTTTACGACTTCTTTGTTTACCACGAGTATAAGGCACTATACAATAAGTGCAAAATTTATCACAACCATACATAATATTAACCCACGCACTATATTTAGAATCTCTTACATAATCCATTCCTTCATATATATCCCCTTCAATAGAATATACTTCTATTTCTTGTTTATGATTGTTTTCTAAAATCATTTTTCCTAAATCATTAATATTATGAGTACCAAAAACAATATCAACAAATGGATATTTTTCTTTTAATAAATTGGCTATAGATTCTTGTTCGGGCATACAGCCCCCTATAGCTATTAATAATTCAGGTTTAGCTTTTTTTAAATGTTTTACGCGACCTAAAAAACCAAACATTTTATCATGGGCATTTTCTCTAATGGCACAAGTATTTAAAACAACTATATCTGCTTCTTCTAAAATATTTGTATTAACAAAACCTAAATTTTCTAAAATACCTTTTATTTCTTCGGAATCATGAACATTCATTTGACAACCATAAGTTTTTAAAAAATATTTTTTATTTTTAAATTTATTACTTTTTAGATTACTAGCTTTTTTAGTTAATACTTCTTTATTTGTTCTTATTCTTGCTTCTTTTAAATCTGGCATATGCATATAAATCACTTCTTTTCTAAATATATTATACCAGATTTTTAAACATTATGGTATGATAACTTGATAATATAATAAAGTTTTAATATTTCTTCATTAAATTCGCCTTTTAAATCTTGCATTATTTTTTGATAAATTAAATCTTTATCTATTTTTTCTTTTTTATATTCATAATATAAATATTTAAGTTTAGCTTCTTCTTTATTTTGATATAAATTATTTATTTCTAAAGTTATAAGTTTTTTAGCTTCTTTTTCTTGGCGCATTGAAGTTTTTTTAGGTAAACTTTTTATAATATCATAAGTAATAAATTGATCTTTTAAAGCATAGGAAATTTCTAAAACATTTAATTCATCATCAATAGTTAAATTACTTCTGCTCGTTGTTTGGCCTTTTGAATTAAATTCTAGAGCAATAACATTTTTATTATCAGTAAATAAACAGGCATATGGTATTTTATTAAAATTATTTTGGGTACTTATTAAAGTTTTATCTTTAATTAATTCTAAAAAATCAGAAGATATTTGGATATTATTACTAACTAAATCTAAAAATATTTTATGTTTTACTTTAAAAAGAGGAATTTTTTTAATTAATTCTAAATAATCAGTATCATTCCATTCATAAAAATTATAACTTTCTTCTTCGTTCCAATTTAAGATTATGTCGTAATAATAATTCATTTTTAATCCACCTTTCTAAAGAAATAAAAAGCATTATTAAACCTATTAAAATAAACCAAAATTCAATCTTTCTACTAATAAATTTAACAAATTCGCTAAAACTATACCCCATTGTTAATAAATTTAAATAAATTATTGTAAAGAAAATGCCAAAACTGATGAAGATGATACTTAAAAAATATAAAAAAATTTTAAACATTTTTTAATTTCCCCTTACAATTTTATTTCTTATTTTAAAAAAATATTATATAATTATAAAGGTGATATATATGAATTATTTAATTTACATTATTTTAGGTTTTATTCAAGGATTTACTGAACCATTACCGATAAGTTCAAGTGGACATATTTTTCTTTTTAAAAATATATTTAATACCAATATGTTTAATGATCTTAATTTTGAAATAATAGCTAATTTTGGTTCTTTTTTAGCAATATTATTTATATTTAGAAAAGATGTTATAGATTTATTAAAAGCTTTCTTTAAATTTATATTTGTTAAAAAAGAAAGAGATAATTGTAAAATTAAGTTTAAATATTGTATGTATATTATAGTATCTACTATACCTGTTGGAATTGTAGGAATATTACTTAAAGATGTTATTGAAGAAAAACTTAATAATTTAACATTTTTAGGTTTTGCTTTCTTATTTACGGCTTTAATTTTATTTTTAATTCGCAATAGAAAAGGTTCTAAAGAAGATAAAGATATTACTTTAAAAGATGCGATTATTATTGGTTTAATAGAAATGATTACTATAATGCCCGGTATTAGTCGAAGTGGAACTGTTTTAGTAGCTTGTTTACTTAGAGGTTTTAAAAGAGATACTGCTTTAAAATATACTTTTATTTTATATTTTCCTATAAGTCTTGCGACAATGTTACTTGGAGTAAGTGATTTAGCTTTAGCTAATAATTTAAATACTTTATTAATACCTTATATGCTTGGTTTAGTTACGGCTTTAATTGTTACTTATTTTACTTATCGTTGGTTAAGTGAACTCGTAAAAAAAGGAAAACTTTGGAAGTTCTCCCTTTATTGCTTATGTTTAGCAATATTTATATTTATATACTTTCGTTAAACTCTAAATATTTTATTTGGAGTTTTTCTTTTTAAGAATAATACTATAATTGCTATAACACCGGCGATTGGTAAAATATCAACAAATCCAGTTTGAGGTGATTCTATTACTTCATTTTTATCAACTACATCGGCGGCTGGTTTTTTGTTTGGAGCTGGAGTGGCGGCGGCAGGTTTTGATTTAGGTATAAAGTCTATTGGATAAACATAAGTGTTATGACTTTTAGTAAATTCATTAACATTCTTAACATTTTTTAAGAAATTATTATTCCAATTTTCTTTGGCCCAAGTTGGATCAACTGCATACCAATTATTATCTACATATATATTTAACCAGGCATGAGCTCCAGTTGTAGTTCCATTGTTAGCAAATCCTTCAATATAATATGTTTCAATTCCTAATTCTTTTAATATGGTATATTCTAAAATAGTATAATGATAACATACCCCTTTTTTATTTGCTAAAACATAATCTAAAGCAGTTCCTTGGCTTGTTCCTTCTTCAAAAGTTATATTATCTGTTACCCATTTAGTTACTTTTTCAACTTTTTGTCTTTCAGACATTTTATCTGTTATATTTAAACTTTGAATAATTTTATCTATGTCAGCTTTAGCATTTTGATTTATTCCAGAAGGTAATTTTCCATTTAAAGAAGTAGCCATTTCATTAGTAAGATTTAATTCAGTATAAGCATCTAAATAAACATTAGTTAAACTTTCTAATTCTGTTAAAACACTTAAATCTTTAACACCATATGGTAAAGTTATTTTAGTTAAGTTTGGTAAATCTTTTAAAAATTCTATTTTATCAACAAATGTTCCTTCAATATTTAAAGTTGTAAGATTAGTTAAATTTTTAATATAAATTGTATCTTTATTTTGAAAATTAGAATCAGATATATCTAATACTTTAACATTTTTTATTTTTTCAAAGAAAGTAGCATAATCTTTAATAGTTTGACCTGTAACTGATAGATTTTCTAGACTAGTTAATTCATCATAATTAATAGTTTCATAACCTTTTACACTTTGAAAAAATATTGTTTGTAATTTACTTAATTTTGTTAATTTATTTAAATTTTTAACTTCACTGTTAATTATATATATTTCTTTTATTTTCTCACTGTTAAGTTTACTAAAATCTATAGTACTATTAGTTATAGTTAATGATAGATTTTCTTTATTTAAATAGTTAATAAAACTATAATCACTTAAATTAGTGGTAATAATATCAGTTAAATTAGGACATGAATTAAGTAAATTTAAATTAGATAAATCATTTTTATCATTAATAGTTACAGTTTTAATTTTGGATAATTCGTCTGATTGATCTTTAATTTTAGCTAAGCCATCTAAATCCACACTGGTTGTTTCAGCTTTAACTATACAAAATGGACATAACATTAATAATATTAATCCAATAATAAGTATTTGTTTTTTCATACATAACATCTCTCCCTTTATTCTAATATAAAATAAAAAAAGAAATTAATCAATCAAAATATGTAAAAGATATGTTAGTTTACATTTATTTTTACATTTTATTAACTATTTATTTAAAAATAATGTCGAATTTAGTCGACCGATTTTTCTTTACATAATCTAACTTTTATTTTATGATATTTATATGCGTTTGAGAACTATCATAAAAGGTCTACAAAGTAGACGAAAAAAGACG
>CANQMC010000087.1 GCA_947624855.1 uncultured Bacilli bacterium
AATTTATTGCAAACAAAAACGAGATTATTCCCGTTTATGTTTAAAAATTTTTGAGACATTTTCAAATACTATTGACATGCAAACTTGCATATTGTTTGCTTTTGTGGTATAATAACTCTCACTTGAAAGGGGAAATGATTATGCATATTAAAGAACTTTCTATCGCAGAATTTGAAGCTTTTGCTAGAACCTCTATATTAGGAACTCATTATCAAAGCACTAATTATGCCCTTTTTATGACTGAAAACAATTTTGATTATGATTTAGTAGGATTAGTAGATGAACTTGGGGTTATAAAAGCAGCTGCTTTAATATTAATTAAAAAAATTGGTTTATCTTATAAATATGGTTATTCACCAAGAGGTTTTTTAATTGATTATTTTGATTATGATTTAGTAAAAACTTTTACTGAATGTTTAAAAGAATATTATGCTAAAAAATTAGATTTTATTAAAATTAATCCTGAGATTGCGATTGGAGAAATTAATACTTATAATAAATTAGTTAACTATAATCAAAATATTGTAATTAGAGATTATTTAAAAGAGTTTGGATATCATAAATTAAAAGATAATTTAAACTTTGAATCTATTTTGCCAAGATTTACAGGAATTGTTAATTTAGATGAATATAATTTTCATAAATTAAAGAAAAATACTAAAAATAAAATTAGAAAAGCTGAAAAAAAAGGTTTAACTTTTGAAAAAGTTGGACGAGAAGGAATTGATTATTTATTTCATTTTATTAAATATAAAAGAAATGTTAATGAATTTTATTATAAAAATTATTTTAATTGTTTTGATAAAGATGGAGCTTGTGATATATTTTTAGTTAAAATTGATTATAAAACTTATCTTATTAATAGTAAAGAATTATATGATAAAGAATTAATTAAAAATAGTGATATTGCAGATAAATTAATAAATAAAAAGGATGAAGGTTTAATTAATCAAAAAATGAATTCTGATAGGAATTTACTTAATTATAAAAATGATATTGAAATTGCTACTAAAGGTTTAAGAGAAAATAAAAATGATGTTTTAGCCGCAGCATTTGTTACTAAATATAAAAATAGAATTAATATTACTATAAGTGGATATGATCCTAATTATAAACAATTTAATGCAAATTATTATTTACATTATAAAATATTAGAATATTATAAAACACGATTTAAATTTGTTGATTTAAATGGTATGAGTGGTGATTTTAGTGCTTCAAATAAATATAAAGGATTAAATGAATTTAAATTAGGTTTTAATCCTCATGTTTATGAATTTATTGGAGAATATGATTTAATTATTAATGAAAAAGCTTATTATTATTTAATTAAAAAAGGATTACTTGCTAAAGAGTTTAATAAACATTAAAAAAAGGGATTTAATTTTTCCCTTTCTTTTTATTTTTTTGATTATTTTTATTTTTTTCAATTGTTTTTATTTCTGGTTCTTTATAATAATCTTTTTCTTTAATATCTTCTTTTAATAATTTACGTTTTAATTCTTCTTTACGAATTCTTTCTTGTTCTTTTTGTTTAGAATCTATTTTTTTATCTGTTAATTCGGTTGCTGTATCTTTAATTGTAGTTAATTTCATTATTTTTAGTATATCTCTAATAATGATTATTAAAGCTGGTATTAAGATACATAGTAACCATCCGGCTTTGGATGCTAAAAAGAATTGTATTTGACCTAATTGAGGAATTTTAAGGATTACTTTACCAATAATGTTACTATATTTGGCACATGTTTGATCCTGTACATCATTAGCATCACCTTTAGTTTGGAAACACATTTCACCTTCATCTTCGGTTATGGCTATAACCCGGTGAGTAGTAGTCATTCCTGATGTTAATACACCATTTGAGATAAATGTTATAACATCGCCTACTTTTATTTCTTTAGGATCATCAACTCGTTTATTAATTATGGTATCATATACTTTAATATTAGGTGTCATGGAACCAGATACTATAGTGTATATAGAATATTTAGGCTCATATCCTGGTCCTTTGGCAGTATATATTTTAGTTGCTATATAATAGTATAATAAGAAGGCTGCTACTAAAATTAGAATTATGAATATAGCCCATGAGATTATTTTACTAATTGTTTTTAAAGCTTTTTTAACTGTATCTGAATTCATGAGGCCCCTCCTATTCTATTATTATTATAGAACAAGAAGAAATAAATTACAAGATGATTTATTTAATTTAAACTAAAAAAAGCTACAAATTTGCAGCTTTCATTTTTTTATTATTTAGTGGCTACGATTTCAATTTCTACTTTAGATGAATATTTAATATTTTGATCATAGTCTTGAGGATTGTGAGTTTCTACAAATTCAAAGTCTAAAGAGAATTGAGCAGTTTCGCCTGGCGCTATTACTAAATTATTTGCTATAGTACCATTGCTCTTTAAAGCAACTTTTCGGCTTTGAGATTGAACTACACTTTTTACGCCACCTTTAACAGAATTTAATGTATAGATAAAGTTGTTACTTGTAAATTCATTATGAACATCTGTTAAATTAATATTATAAACATATGTCTTTTTAGAAGTATTAGTAATTGTAAATGTTTGACTTCCGGTCCAACCTGGAGTAATATTTTCTACTTTTATATCTTTAGTATAACTTACTACAAAGTTATTTGTACCATCAGTACCAATTTCAAAATTACCACTATTTTGATTATCTGTTGGTTCACTTGGTTTGGTTCCAGTGTTACTTCCTTGATTTTCATTATTTGGTTTTGGATTTTGATTGCTTGGTCTTACAACATTAACATAATATATTTTAACACTTCCATCATCATTTGTAACTATTATTGGGAATTTATTATTACCTACACCTACATTAAAGCTTCCGGTTCCAGTTACTTTAGCATTTGGACTTGATGCTTCAGCCTTTATATTTACTTTTCCAGTATTACTTCTAACATTTACAGTATATTCAGTAACGTATGGACTAAATTTTGGACTAATTGTGTAATTATCTACACTTAAACTTTTTAAATTTACATCTGTATCTTTACAATTTTTATCACAAATTCCATCGTTATTAGTATCACAATATTTGGTACAAGTGGTGCTTCCATTTTCATAGCAATTTAAGTCACAGATATCATCATCATTTAAATCAACATTTTTATCAGGAATATTATCACCATCAGTATCACAGTTTTTTACACATTCACCAGTTTCATTTTTTTGATCAGTTAAGTTTTTATCTGGTTTACCATCGTTATTAGTGTCAATATTTACATCTGGTTCACCATCTTTATTAACATCTAAGTTAGTATCTGGTTTACCATCGTTATTGGTATCACAGTTTAAATCACATGTTCCATTGTTGTTAGTGTCACAATTTAAATCACAAATACCATCATTATTAGTATCACAGTTTAAATCGCAAACACCATTTTTATCTTTATCTAGATTTTTATCTGGTTTACCATCTTTATTAGTATCACAATCTAAATCGCAAATACCATCATTATTTTTATCAATATTTAAATCTGGTTTGCCATCTCCATCAACGTCGATATTTGTATCAGGGAATCCATCATTATTAGTATCACAGTTTAAGTCGCATGTTCCGTCTTTATTAGTATCTTGATTCATTAAATTTTTATCTGGTTTGCCATCGTTATTAGTGTCAACATTTACATCTGGGTCACCATCTCCATTAACATCAATATTAGTATCTGGTTTACCATCTTTATTGGTATCACAGTTTAAATCACATGTACCATCGTTATCTTTATCAACATTTAAATCTGGTTTACCATCATTATCTAAATCAACATTTTTATCAGGAATTCCATCTTTGTTGGTATCACAGTTTAAATCGCAAGTACCATCATCATTAGTATCTTGATTCATTAAATTTTCATCTGGTTTACCATCATTATTAGTGTCAATATTTACATCTGGTTCACCATCACCATTGACATCAATATTAGTATCCGGAATGGTATCTTTATCAGTATCACAATTTAAACCACAAATGCCTGAATTATCTAAGTCAATATTATAATCAGGTCTTCCATCACCATCTTTATCACAGTTTAAATCACATATACCATCTTGGTCATTATCTTGATTAATTAAATTTGTATCAGGAATTCCATCACCATTAGTATCAATGTTGAAATGAGCTTTCCTATCACCTTTGTAATCAATATTAATCATGTATTCTTTACCATCTTTACCAGTTACAATACAATTAATATCGCATATCTTATCACCATTAGTATCAATATTAGTATCTATTATACCATCACCATCAGTATCACAGTTTAAGGTACATGATCCACCAACATTTGAATAGGCAAAATAAAGTCCTAATAATGTTACTAATATTATAAGTATACATAATATTATTATAACGGTAGTTTTTCTTCGATCTTCCTTTTTTTCTGCTTCTAATAAAGCATATTGTTCTTGTAAATTATTTTCTTCCATTAAGAACACTCCCTACTATTAAGTAGTATATCATAACATAAAATTATTATCAATATCCAAAATTAAAAAATTATAACAAAATTTTCTAAATTAAATAAAAATGCTTTAAATTTTAATTTTTTTAAGTTTTTTTTATTTAAAAATCCCATAAAAATAAATTTATGAGATTTTAAAGCAAAAAAAAATTGGCAACTTCCTATTTTCGCTTACACTATCGTCGGCGTTCTAGTGCTTAACTGCTCTGTTCGGGATGGG
>CANQMC010000088.1 GCA_947624855.1 uncultured Bacilli bacterium
AACTTTATGAACTTTTTTTTCTTCATATTTCATAAAGTTTTGCTTTTTAAATTAATTTACTCTTTTTTGCTGTTAAATATAAAATTTCTGTTGACCGAACACTTGTTTATGCGATATAATGTTCGTGTTAGGAGATGATAGTTATGATTAAAGTAATGAAAAGATTTGGAGGGGCTATAATGTTATATTTAGTAATATTTTTTGGAATTGTAGCAATTAGTTCAAGATTAGATAATATTAAAGAAATGGGTAATAATAATTTAATCGTGGAAAATAGATAATTTTTTTAAACTCATTAAAGCGAACAAATATATGCTTTTTTAAAAACTTTTTTAATAATAAAATTATTATTTAATAAAATAATAAAATTGTGTTATAATAAGAAGGAGGTGTGAAACGTGGAATATAAAAAGTACGAATATCCATCCTTTAATATATATACTGTTAAGACAAATAGATTTAAAACTTGTCAAATGGAAATAATATTTAGAGATGAAGTAAAAAAAGAAGAATTATTATTAAAAACTTTTTTAGCAGATATTATGACTGATTGTTCAAATACTTATAAAACCCGAAAAGAAGTTGTTAAAAAATTAGAAGAATTATATCAAGCTAGTTTTTATGGAGTAACCAATAAAGTTGGGAATATGGCTATGACTTCTTTTGTTTTAAGTTTTTTAAATCCTAAATATGTTAATGATAATAATTATTTAGATAATGTTTTAGAATTACCTTTTGATATGATCTTAAATCCTTTTATTAAAGCTTCAGAATTTGATATTAAAAATTTTAATATTGTTAAAAATAGATTATATGATGAAATATTAAGTGTTAATGAAGATATAAATCGAGTTACTTTAAAAAAAGCTATAGAGAGTTTAGATAAAAATTCACCATCTAGTTTTAATATTTTAGGTAGTTTAGAAGAATTAGAAAGTTTAACACCTAAGAGTTTAGCTAATATGTATGATACTTTAATTAATAAAAATGCTTGTGATATTTTTGTAGTTGGAGATTTAGATATGGATAAAGTAGCTAATATTATTTTTAAATATTTTAAAAATCCTGTTATTAAAAATAGAGAATATCCACTTTATGTAGAAAATAAAATGCTTAAAAAACCAAAGAAAATTAAAGAACAAATGAATTTTTTAGAAACTAATTTAGTTAATATATATAATATTGATGGTTTAACTGATAAAGAAAAAATTACAACAATTCATTTTTATAATTATTTATTAGGAAGTGGTGGATTAAATTCTAAACTTTATCAATTACTTAGAGAAAAAAATTCTTTATGTTATGGAATTAAAAGTTTATATCTTAAATATGATAATTTATTAGTAGTACAAACTAGTATTAATAAAGAAGATACTAATAAAGCTTTAAAATTAATTAAACAAGCTTTTAAAGAAGTTAAAGATGGTAAATTTAGTGATGATGAAATAAATTGTGCTAAAGAAAATTTTATTTTTTCATTAAATTTAGCTTTAGATAATCCAGCAGGAATACTTAATAATTATGTATTTCATATATATGATAATTTACCTCTTATTGAAGAAAGAATTAAAATGATTAAAAAATTAACTAGAGAAGAAATACTTAAAGTAGCTAATAAAATTAAACCAAATTTAACTTATATTATAGAAGGGGATAACAATGGAAAAAATTAAAATAAAAGGAATAGATGAAGAAATATATGTAACTTATTCTAAAGATGGACTCCCAATATATATTTGGAAAGATGAATATGCTAAAAGTTTTTATTTATCATTAAATGTTAAATATGGTTCTTTACATACTGATTTTGAAATTAAAGGAAAAAAATATAAAGTACCTAATGGTATCGCCCATTTTATGGAACATGTTAAATTTAATGTAAGTAAAGGAGTAACTGCTAATGATTTATTTGATAAATTAGGTAGTGATATTAATGCTTTTACTACTTTTAAATATACAAGTTATTTAGTTTATGGTACTAATAAAATAGAAGATAATTTAAATTCTTTACTTGATTATGTTTATAATCCTTATTTTACAAAAGAGATGATTAGTAAAGAAAAAGGAATTATAATTTCAGAAATAAATATGGGGAAAGATCAACCATTTAATAATTTATATTTTACTTTTAATAAATGTATGTATCAAAAAGAAAATTATAAATATTTAATTACTGGGGAAGTAGAAGATATAAAAAAAATTACTTTACAAGATATTAAACTTATATATAATACTTTTTATCATCCTAAAAATATGTTTTTAATAGTTACAGGTAATGTTAATCCTTATGAAATTGAAAAGATTGTAAATGAAAATTTGGAGAAAAAAGATATTTTAAAATTTATACCATTTAAAATAAAAAAAGAAAAAGAACCAATTGAAATTGTTAAAAATGAAGAAATTATTAAAGCAAATGTTGAAGTAGAAAAAGCTAAAATTGGTATTAAATTAGATAAAAAAGCTTTTAAAGGTTATAATGATGTTAAATTAAATATTATTTTTAATATAATACTGGCTAGTAATTTTGGAGATACTTCTGATTTAAAAGAAGAATTATTATTAAATTCTTTAATTACTTATATGGGTTATACAAGATTTATTGGGGATGATTATGTAGTTTTAGATATAACTATTGAAAGTAAATATATGGATGAAGCAATAAAACAAATTATTAATAAATTAAAAAAATTAGAAATAAGTGAAGAAGAATTTAATCGAAAAATTAATTCTTTTATATCTAGTTTAGTTATGAATTATGAAGATGTAGAACAAGTTAATAATTTGATTCAAAGTTATATTATTAATTATGAAGATATAGTTCCTAATATTAAAGAAATATATGAAAGTATTACGTTTGATGAAGTAAAAGAAATTATGAATAAAATTAATACTAAACAAATGGTAGTTGTTAAAATGAAAAAAAATGCTTGAAAAAGTATTTTTTTAAATTAAAAAACTATTTGACTAAGCAAATAGTAATTTATTATCGGTTATAGAATTCAACGATTAATGATTCGTTAATTTCTTGGTTAAGTTCACTTCTTTCAGGATATCTTACATAAGTACCACTCATTTTGTTTTTATCAAATGTAACATAAGCTGGAAGAGTTACGTTAGCTTCTAAATGAGCTTTAATACCAGCATGGTCTAATGATGTTTCTTTAACTGCTATAACATCACCTGGTTTACATGAAAATGAAGGAATGTCAACTTTGTGATTATTTACAGTTATATGACCATGATTAACGATTTGTCTAGCTCCACGTCTAGTATTGGCTAATCCCATACGATAAACTATATTATCTAAACGTGATTCTAATAGTTTAAGCATGTTTTCGCCAGTAACGCCTTTCATTTTAGCAGCATGATCAAATAGTCTATGGAATTGTTTTTCGTTTAATCCATACATAATTCTTAATTTTTGTTTTTCTTGTAATTGTACACCATATTCACTTAATTTTTTACGACGATCATTGCCATGCATACCAGGAGCATAAGGACGACGGGCTAATTCTTTGCCATTTTCTAAAGTTGAAAAATTTAAACGACGTGATTTTTTATAAGCTGGTCCAGTATATCTTGCCATTTTTTCTCCTTTCTATTAAATACAAAGAGAATATTCTTATTACTTGATAGGGAGTTTATTTTCATAATTTCTTTAGGGCAGTCCTAAATACTTTTATACCATTTGGCAATAAACACATTATAAGTGATAAGAACAACTGCCATGTACTTGCATTAATAATTATACACATTTTTTAAAATATGTCAAATATATTATATGATATTATGAATTTTTATATTATAAAATGGAAAAAATATGTCGAATTGTGGCGCTAATCTCTAAAAAGTGTGGTCAAATTAAGTTTTTGCTTGATTTATTTAATTTTATGTGATATTTTTCTTTATGCAAGGGAAAACCTGTAGTGTTTGCCACTTATTTATTAATTCTATTAGTAAAGGAGTGGTCAATATGAGTAAAATTATGATTATCTTGTTACAAGGTATATTAATATTTATACTTATAGGGATAATTATTTTATTAATAATCTTTGGATTAGCTTAGGTTAATTCATCAGGGGGTTTTGGTAAAATGAAAAAGAGCACTATATCCATTGGATAAGTGCTTGCCGTGGCAAGTACTAGGTTAGTACTTTGCTTGATTTAATAATAATATATATTTTAGTATTTGTAAAGATAAAAAATAAAAATTTTAAAAAAAATTCAAAACCAAACAATTGTTCAAAAAAATAGTTGACAAATATTAAAATATATAATAAAATATAGATGAACTTAAGAAAGGAATTACAAAATGAAACAAGTCAAGGATGAAAAGAATAAAGATAAAGCTTTAGAGCAAGTTTTGGCGGATATTGAAAAGCAATTTGGGGCAGGGGCTATCATGAAACTAGGAAGTGAAGAACATACTAAAATTGATGTGACTTCAAGTGGTTCTTTAGCTTTAGATGTTGCTTTAGGAGTTGGAGGATTTCCTAAGGGAAGGATAATTGAAATATATGGTCCAGAATCTTCAGGAAAGACTACTATTGCGTTACAAGCTATTGCCGAAGCACAAAAACAAGGTGGTAGAGCGGCTTTTATTGATGCTGAACATGCTTTAGATCCT
>CANQMC010000089.1 GCA_947624855.1 uncultured Bacilli bacterium
GCTTTTCTAGGGGCAATCATAGCTCCCTTATGTATTGCATAAGCTTCCATTTATTTACCTCCTACTTTTGTCCTGCGTGTCCACCAAACTTACGAGTTAATGAAAATTCTCCAAGTTTGTGTCCGACCATATCTTCTGTTATATAAACTGGAATAAATTCTTTACCATTATGAACAGCTACTGTATGTCCTACAAAATCAGGGTAAATAGTTGAACGACGTGACCAAGTCTTAATAACTTCTTTTTTGCCAGTCTTATTTAATTCTTGAACCTTTTTAAGTAATCTATCAAATACATAAGGTCCTTTCTTTAAACTTCTTGCCATTTTACTCACCTATTTGTTCTTTCTACTAACAATTAACTTGCTAGAAGCCTTTTTATTTTTTCTTGTCTTATATCCAAGTGCTGGTTTACCCCAAGGTGTCATTGGACTCTTACGTCCTACTGGAGTTCTACCTTCACCACCACCATGTGGATGGTCATTAGGGTTCATAACACTACCACGGTTAGTAGGTCTAACACCCATATGGCGTTTACGTCCAGCTTTACCTAAATTAACAAGTTCATAATCTTCATTACCTACAACACCAATTGTTGCCATACAAGTACCTAATATTTTTCTTGTTTCACCAGATTGTAAACGTACAATAACATATTTACCATCTCTACCAAGAATTTGAGCACTTGTTCCTGCTGAACGAGCAATTTCAGCTCCTTTACCTGGTTTAAGTTCAATACAATGGATAACTGTACCAACTGGAATTTTTTCAAGTGGTAAGGCATTACCAACTTTAATATCAGCATTTGCCCCATTTTCGATAATCATACCAACTTGTAATCCTTTAGGAGCGATAATATATCTTTTTTCACCATCTCTATAATTTATAAGAGCTATATTTGCATTTCTATTTGGATCATATTCAATAGTTGCAACTTTACCAGTAACTCCAATTTTATTTCTTTTAAAATCAATAACCCGATATTTTCTTTTAGCTCCTCCACCAATATGGCGAACAGTCATTTTACCTTGATTATTTCTTCCACCAGATTTTGCTTTACTTTTAAGTAAGCTTTTTGTAGGAGTACTAGTAGTTAATTCTTCATTAGCTAGAGTGGTCATTCCTCTTCGACCATTAGTCGTTGGTTTATATTTCTTTATTGCCATGATTAACCTCCTATAACTCTATAGATGAGCCGTCTTCAAGTGTAACTATAGCTTTTTTATAAGTTTTAGTCATACCTGTATATTTTCCAACTCTTCTTTTCTTAGGTTTTGTATTTAATGTATTAATACTTTTAACTTTAACCCCAAATGCTCTTTCAATAGCAGTTTTAATTTGTGGTTTAGTAGCACTCTTAGCTACTTTAAAAGTATAAACATTATCATTTTGCATCTTAAGTGCACTTTTTTCTGTAATAACTGGTGAATAAATAATATCAGTATAATCTTTCATTATTTAAGCACCTCCTCTATTTTATTAATAGCAGCTTCATCACATACTAGAGTATTTGCATTAACTAAATCTAAACAATTAATTTCATCACTAGTAATATAATAAGCATATCCTAAATTTCTTGTAGCCATATATAAATTTTCATTATCTTCAGCTGTAACAAATAATATTTTACCACTAAGTTCTAATTTCTTAATAATATCTTTAATATCTTTTGTTTTTAAAGTTTCTAATTTAATTGTATCAACTACAACTAATTCTTTATCTTGTGCTTTATGTGTAAGCGCTGTTTTTAAAGCTAACACTCTTTCTTTCTTATTAATATTAAATGAATAATCTCTTGGTACAACTCCTAAAGCAATACCGCCACCTCTCCATTGAGTAGCTCTGATACTACCTTGACGAGCTCGACCAGTGCCTTTTTGTTTCCAAGGTTTTCTTCCACCTCCAGAAACTTCACTTCTAGTTTTTGTTTTATGAGTACCTTGTCTCATCGCATTAAGTTGTAATCTAATCATTTTTTTAAGTACTAAATCATTAGTAGTTATATTCCAAACACTATCAGCTAAAGTAATATCTTTAACTGCTTCAGCATTTATATTTTTAACACTTATTTTCATTTTCTGTTATCCTTTCTAGAAAACTAATTGTTTTCTGAAGACTCTTCTTCATTAGTATCTTTATCTTCGGCAGTTTCTTTTACTTCTGTAGTTTCTTCATTATTTTCTGTTTCTTTAACATCATCTTTAATTGTTTCTTCAGTATTTTCTACTTCATTAACTTCTACAGGTTCAGAAACAACTTCATCAACTACAGTTTCATAAGTTAATATTTCTTTTGGATTTTTCTTTCTTAAATTTTTAACTGCACTTCTAATTAATACTAATGAATTTTTTGCTCCTGGAATATTTCCACTAACTAAAATATAGTTTTCGTTTTCATTAACTTCAATAACTTCAAGATTTTGAATAGTTATTGTTTCAACTCCCATATGTCCAGAAAGTTTTTTGCCTTTTAAAACTCTCTTAGGTAACATTGTACCCATAGACCCTGGTCTTCTGTGATATCTTGAACCATGTGTTTCTGGTCCTCGAGATTGATTATGACGTTTAATTACACCAGTAAAACCTTTACCTTTACTTGTACCTGTAACATCAACTACATCTCCAACTTCAAATACTGCTGCGCTTAGAGTATCACCAACATTATAAGTACCTTCATAATCTCTAATCTCTTTTAAGTAGCGCTTAGGAGTAGTATTTGCTTTTTTTGCTCTTCCCATTTCTGGTTTATTAGCATTTTTTTCTTTCTTTTCTTGAAAGCCTAATTGAATAGCATTATAGCCATCAGACTCAACAGTTTTAACTTGCATTACTGTATTAGGAGTAACTTCTACTACTGTAACAGGAATTAATTTACCATCTTTAGTAAAAACTTGAGTCATTCCTAGCTTCCGTCCTAAGATTCCTTTCATTTTTAATCCTCTTTTCTATTTTATAATTTTATATCAATGTCTACACCACTTGGTAAATCTAAGTGAGTTAACGCATCAATAGTTTCTTTACTTGGGTTTTTAATATCAATAAGTCTCTTGTGAGTACGCATTTCAAATTGTTCACGAGCATCCTTATATTTATGAACCGCTCTTAAAACTGTATACTTTTGTATCTCAGTTGGAAGTGGTACTGGACCTGAAACTTCTCCCCCAGTTCTTTTAACAGTCTCAACAATCTTAATCGCTGCATTATCAAGTAATCGATGATCATAAGCTTTAAGATTAATTCTAACTTTCGTATTTGACATGTTCTTTTCTCCTTTCGTCTATATCTAGTATAGGCTTGCTCCGTTCGAATTCCCTAATACTTGAGGTATTTGGAACAACCTCGCCTAGCGTATCAGCAACCTCGCACATCTAAGCACACATACATCGAACATTATAACAATATATTTTATGAAAATCAAGCCTAAATTAAACAAAAAAATAATTTTTTTCAACAAATAAAAAAAATTAAATTATGTGCACTTAATTTAATGATACTATATCAATAAAAAAAACATAAAATATTTTATTAAGCATTTTACCTATTATTCTAGAGGGAAGAGGATTATTATTAGTATATAATCTTATTATTGTATATTTTCCATCAAATGATCTATTTTCACTTTCATAAAATTTAGGATCAATCTGCTTATTAATTTTAACTGACACATTCTCCCAACCTATTTCTTTAGGCCAATTAGAAACAACTAAATATGGTTCTTTTGATAACTCAAACATTCTATTAACAAGCTGTGCTTTATGTTTTTCATCTAAATTTTCCATATAATTTACAAAAGAAAAATTAAACATAATATGAGTAGGAGAAAAACAATTTGTACATTCTTGATTTAATTTAGTATTCTTTTTAATTTTCTTCATAAATCACTCTACAACATACTCATCAAAATATTTTTTTATTAAAGAAACAGGTATTTCACTATTTAATCCTTTTTCTCGAACTGTTATATCCCATGGAGTGCCAATTTTATGTGTCATATCTCTAAGTTGCCAAGCAGTATAAATTGCAAAATTATCATAAACTAAATTTAGTATTTTAGAAATTTCAGAATTAGATTCAATATTTTCTATAATACTATCATTAATTTCTGTTGAAAGTGCATCCAAAAAATTTCTTCCATAGTCTTTATAAATAGTATATACTTCTGATACAACTGGACCATGTTCCCATGCTATTATTTTTTCATTAAATAATTTTTTACCATTCAACATAGATAAAGTTACACCTTGAGCATAATACAATAATTTTTGCAATTTTAAATGTGTTATTCCTTCATAAACTTCATATTCATCATTTTCAGCAACATTATCTTTTATTTCTGCTTTTGTTTTATATATAAACCATAATGCAATATCACTTGCGTTAAACATAATGATCACCTCCACTTTTCTAATATAATTATAATATTTTTTTTCGTTTTTGTGAATAATATTTTACAACAAAAAATGTTTTTAGTAAATACTAAAAAAGATACTGTTGTAATTCTAAATACAAGAAATAGAATATCAGTATCATTTATTTTAGTTACCTAAGGATTAATCTTGTATCCTAATTCTACTATACTAAGCCTTAGCCAAATATATGAGT
>CANQMC010000090.1 GCA_947624855.1 uncultured Bacilli bacterium
TATTTTATGCAAGTTTCCTTGACATATTCATAATAACATAAAAACGACTTTTTGACAAGTCGTTTTATATTGTTACTTGAAAAGTTCGAGTTTGTTATCAATGGTGCGATAGTGATAGTTATCTACAACTTTTCACAAAATTAAGAAATCTAGTACATATAGCACTTACTTCATATTTAAATTATAAACTACTTTTATAAATAATGCTATACTTTTTGATTATTTTATTTAAGTATTCCTAAACCTAAATAAAATGTTTTTTTATTTAATAACTGTTCTTTTACTTTTTTCTGTAATATTGTATTTTCTGGTAATAAAGAATAATTATCACATTCACCTAATTCATAAACAAAATTTAATATATCATTTATACAATTTTCTCCATCTTGAACATTAAATAATTCGTGAAATTTAGAAATATTAGTATCTTTATCAATTATCTCGTATATTTGATTACTTAATAACCATGAATTACACACATAATCATAATTACTTATATTAAACATCTTTTTTAGTTGTTCTTTAGAATCTGATATTGACTTTTTAACGGAGAGAATATCTAATTTACTGCCTCTTGGAATATGTATTTTTATAGTGGCTTTATTGTCATCATTTATAGTATATTCATATTGTAATCTACCCACTTCAATTATTCTTGTTCTAATAAAATAAATAGACCATAACATTTGAGATACCCTTATTCCTTTATAACCTCTATTTTCTAAATCATTTTCAAAACATTCTTTAACTCTTTTTTTATGAATAGAAATTTGATTATTATCAAGTTTAATTTTTTCTATATTATTTTTATGAGTCTCAAAACCTAATAACACTATTAAATTAGTACAAAATGGATCTGTATTACTAATGAATAATTCATCAATGTTTTTTATACTCCATAATTCTTTTATCTCTTTAAAATCTCCACAATATAATTTTTTATATACATTATTAAATACTTTCTTATAATGGTCATTATTATTAATTTTTTTAATGCATTCATAACATCTATTTTTGTATTTTTCATCTATGTTATAAAATTTAAAAGCGTTATCAATATCTTTAATATTTATCATTTTTGCACCTACTTATATATCTAAATTTAAAATTATTTATCAAATTTTTCTATTCTTCTAATATTTACACCCATTACTAATATAGATAATGTCAATATAGCCATAACTATGTTTAATATTAATAAACTTTCACTAATACCAGCAAATAGAAGTATTAAATATCCTACAATTCTACCACAATTTAAGATACCTTCCCTAATTGCAAAAAATTCACTTTGATTATTATTATCAACAATATAACTATCTGATATATTGAATAATCTTATTTCTCTTGTTAATGTAAGTAATGAAGTAAAAACAACATAACAAATGTTATAAATAATAATAGTTATATTATTTCTCCAAACTAATAGCAATAATACTGATAAAACAGGTATTATACTTGATATCATAATTATATTTTTATCTTCTTTGTTTTTATAAATTTTTCCATATAAATGAATAAATATCATTGATAAAATTGTTGTTATTGAAGTTATAATCCCAAGATTAAAATTTGTTTTAAATGAATTAAAAATTAATATTGTCATTAATATTTCTAAGGCTCCGTCACTTACATTCATACCTATAAAAAATTCTACAATAGACATTTTTCTTATTTGTTCATTATCTTTTAATCTTTTCCAAGCGTTTTTTAAATTAAATTTAGGCAAATTATTTTCTTTTTCTGATGTCAATAAAAACGAAAGTATTATCTGAATTAATGATATAAATAAGATAATTATTGCTGTCAGTTCATAATTAGTAATAGTTATTATTGAACCTAGTAATATAGGACATAACACTCCAATAATTGATGAAACAATTTTAGACTTAACTGTATATTCAGTTCTATAATTATTATCAATTTTATTAATTACAAATAAATTGTATGGAAACCAATATACACTGGATGATATTCCATATAAAATTGATATTAATGCTAAATGATTTATTATATTTTCTTTCAAAATAATAATTGCTAATATATAAAAGAAATTTAATATCACACCAATTCTAAACATACCTATTCTAAATTTATTCTTTATTATACCGGCTACTATAAAACTTCCAATCGCAAGTAATATATTTGAAAATATATAGTATACAGATAAATCAACAATACTTTCTTGTGAAGTCTTAATAAAATAAGCAGTTAAAAACGGGCCTAAGAATAGTACCATTATTTTTTTCATTGCATTTATTGCAATTATTATATTTCCTTCTAATTTTGTATTTTCCATTATTATCACCTATATTATTTCGTCAATTAAATCAGATACACTTTCATATTCCCTTATAGCTACTTGTTTTAATTCTTTTACCGAATTAACCATTGCATATCCACTAAAATCCTTTATCATTCCTATATCGCTATAACCATCACCAATTGTATAAACATTTTCTAGTAATACATCTAACCTATTTAACAATAAGTTTATAGCTTTTGATTTATTAGTTTCATTTGATATCACTTCTAAAGAATTTTCAGTAACATAATAAGAATTAATATAGTTTGAATATTTACTATTTATTATTTCATTAATAGTCATTGCTTCCTCTTTTGAATTATATTTAACATTTATCTTTGTTAAATCCTTGTGATCAAAATCAACTCTGCTTTCTAACCTACTACAACAAAAACCTTTTATTGATTTTTCTAATTGTAAATCTTCTTTAATATTATTTATGATTTCATCATTTATAGAAAAATTGGCAAATACATTATCATTATTATCTAATATTGTTGCTCCATGATTAATAATTACATAATCATATTCAAAATTATACATATCTACTTTATTATGAAAGTCAAAATAACTTCTTCCAGTTGCAATAACAAATATGTTTCCTTCTTTTCTAAATTTATCAACTGCCTTTTTATTTTTTTCTATATCTTCATCGCTTAAATAAAAAGTTTGATCATAATCGCTAACTAATATTTTTTTATTTGTATTCACTGTAACACAACCTTTCTTGCTAAAATAATTATATCAAATTTCGTTAATAATTGATATGCAATTACGTTAATTACATTAAAAACATTTTATCTCTCAAAATTATCTTTTTCATTATCTTTGTTATTTTGAATTATATCAATATCATTATCATCAAGAATTTCTTCCTCATATAAATCATTTATGAAGTTATCATATTTATCATTAGAGAAGAATTTATTTTGTAAGAACTGAATAAATTTTCGCCATAATTCTTTAAAATAATTTAATGTTTCTTGTAAAGTTGATACCTTATCTTCTAACTCATCAATAGTTTCATTTGCATCATTTAAATCATATTCTAATTCTTCAATCCTATCATCACGAGTTTTGATTTTCTTTTTCAAATTTCTAACTTCGTTAGAGTGCTCTCTTAAATCATCTTCATATTTTTTTAAAACTATATTTATATCATTAGCATTTCTTAAATTAGAAGTAGTGTCATTTGTTTCTTCTATATATTTTTTGATTTTATCTATATTTTCATTAGAAATAGAGTAGTTATTTTTATTAGTGATAGTAGGTTTTAAATTATCAATAATATCATTAATCTCATTGGATTTATTTTGTAATTCATCTGTTTTACTATTTAACTCTTTGAGTTGTTTCTTATACTTTTCTTGTTCTCGTTTAAACTTTTTATATTCATTCATATTTGCAACATTAATATCAACATTCCTGCCTTCTTCTTTTACTTTAAGAGTGTAGTTTAAATGATAAATTCTATTGAATGAATTAATACAATATTCTCTCATTTTATCTTGAATATTTACTAAACTTATTTTATTAAAGACATCAGATTTACCAACTTGTTTTTCCATACCATTTTTCATACCATCTTTAAAAGGAACACCAACGATATGTAAATGAGGACTAGATTCATCAAAATGTATGGTGGCGTTTGCTATCTTAAAATTAGGTATAACTTCTTCTAAATCTACTATTTGTTCTTTAAAAACTTCTACCATTTTATGCTTGAATTTATCATCTTTATCAGCCCAAAAATCCATATCTCCAAGTTCAATAATAATCTCACAAGCAAGATCTCGTTTGTTATCATTTGAGATATGATTAAAATAGTTTTCTATCTTTCTATCATTTCTTTTTTGTTTTTCGTTGTATTTAATTCGTGCATCTTCAAACAATTCTAAATACAAATTTTTAGTATCTTCTACAATAGAAGAAGTCCCTCTAATCGTACAAATCAATTCTTTGTCATCATCATATTTTCGTAAATTATGTTTATCAACTTTTGATAATTGTTGATGGTTTTGTATTGCATTATTATTAAAAGAAGTAGTATTGGTATCATTCGTTTTTGCTGTTCTTCTTGCTTTTTTTGATTTATTTTTATCATTACCTAAATGTAATGAATAAGATAATTCTTCCATATTTCTATATTCCCCCCTTTAAAGCAGAGTCCTACTATTTATAGTAGGCTAATTTTGGCTTGTCAAAATCTCTAACCCCCTATAGATTTTGACGCAAGCATCAAAATCTGGGGGGCTAAGGTTTAGGCAACCTTAGA
>CANQMC010000091.1 GCA_947624855.1 uncultured Bacilli bacterium
AAATCCTTATTTTATAAGGGTTTGCGAGATTATTTACCACAACAGTTTTTGTATTTCTTCCCACTTCCACAAGGACACTCATCGTTCCTACCTATTTTATTAACTCTCTTAGGTGTACTTTTTTCTTTTTCTTTACCATCACTAGCTTTACCTTCTAATGTTTGTTTTCTAACAATATTTTGTCTAATTTCAGCATTAAGTAAAAAGGTTGCTATTTGTTTATCAATTCTTGTTAAAAAGTCTTCAAATAATTGGAATCCTTCCATTGTATAAGCTTGAACTGGATTAATTTGACCATATCCTCTAAGTCCAATACCTTCTTTTAAATGTTCCATTGCACTCATATGTTCAACCCAATTAGCATCAATAACTCTAAGTGTAATAGCTTTTTCAAAGTCATCACTTACAGGAATATCTTTAATTTTCTTTTCATAATCATCAATAACTAAATCAGTTATATACTTAATAGTTTCATCATCATTTAAATCTTTAATATCTACAAATTTTAAAGAATTAGTTTTTAAATAATTATTATTTACAAATTCTACCATTTCATCTTTATCATTTTCAGTTAAATAACCTTCTGGTTCAATATGTTCTTCTCCAAGTTCAGCGATAACATTTTTAAAAGTTTCAATAACTCTATCATGAATAGAATCCATATCTAATACTTCATTTCTTCTAGAATAAATAATTTCCCTTTGTTCATTTAATACATTATCATAGTCAAGTAAACTTTTACGTATATCATAGTTATTACCTTCAACTTTCTTTTGAGCTGATTCAATTGAACGAGTTAAAGCTTTACTTCTAATAGCATTTTCATCAACACCTAAATTTTGTAACATCATTTTTATTTTTTCTGTTCCAAATCTACGCATCAAATCATCTTCAAAAGATACAAAGAATTGACTCATACCAGGATCACCTTGACGACCCGCTCTACCACGCAATTGGTTATCTATACGTCTTGATTCATGTCTTTCTGTACCAATTACACATAAACCACCTAATTCTAAAACACCTTCACCAAGCTTAATATCGGTACCACGACCAGCCATATTTGTTGCTAGTGTAATAGAGCCTTTTTCTCCAGCTTTAGCTATTATTTCTGCTTCACGAGCATGATTCTTAGCATTTAATACTTCATGTTTTAAATTAGCTTTCTTAAGCAATTCACTTAAATATTCATTCGCTTCAACACTTATAGTACCAATAAGTATTGGTCTACCTGTGCTATGTATTTCTTTAACAGTATTAACAATAGCTTTATATTTAGCTTTACTAGTAGCATATACTAAATCTGCTAAATCTTCTCTAATAACAGGTTTATTAGTAGGAATTTGAATAACATACATATTATAAATATTTCTAAATTCTTCTTCTTCTGTTTTTGCAGTACCAGTCATACCCGCAAGCTTATTATACATTCTAAATAAATTTTGGAAAGTAATCGTAGCCATTGTTTTAGTTTCAGTATTAATAGTAACTCCTTCTTTAGCTTCTATAGCTTGATGTAATCCTTCACTAAATTGTCTACCTTGCATTAACCGACCAGTAAATTGATCAACAATGATAACCTCATCTTCTTGAACAACATAATCAACATCTTTTTTAAAACCATAATTAGCTTTTAAAGCTTGATTTAAATGATGAACTAAAGCCGTATTATCAAGTTCATATAAATTTTTTAAATTAAATATTTTTTCAATTTTTTTACTTCCTTCAGCCGTTAAAGAAACATTTTTAGTTTTTGCATCTATTAAATAATCTTCATCTTCTTTTAATCTTTTAACCGCTCTATCAGCATCAATATATAAATTATTAGAATTAAAAGCTCCTCCTGAAATAATAAGTGGTGTTCTAGCTTCATCAATTAAAATTGAGTCAACTTCATCGACAATACAAAAATTAAGTGGTCTTTGAACTCTCATATTAGCTTGAGCAACCATATTATCTCTTAAATAATCAAATCCAATTTCATTATTAGTTGAATAAAGAATATCACAATTATAAGCATCTTGTTTTTCTTTACTAGTTAAATCGCGCATATTTAAACCAACAGATAGTCCTAAAAAACGATATATATTACCCATCCATTCAGAGTCCCGTTTAGCCAAGAATTCATTAGCAGTTACTACATGAACTCCTTTTCCTGTTAAAGCATTCAAATAAGTAGGCATCGTTGCAGTTAAAGTTTTACCTTCACCAGTTTTCATTTCTGCAATATTTCCAAAATGTATTGCTAAACCTCCAAGTATTTGAACATAATAAGGTTTTTCACCAATAACTCTAAAAGCAGCTTCTCTAGCTACTGCAAAAGCTTCAACAATTAAATTATCTAAAGCTTCACCTTTTTCTAATCTTTCTTTAAAAATATCAGTTTTAGCTTTAAGATCTTCATCGCTTAACTTACTCATTTCTTCATCTAAAAGAACAATCTCATCAGCTAACTTTTCAAACCTCTTTAATTCTTTGTATTCACTATCTATTAATTTACGTAAAAATCCCATGTATTTCACCTTCCATAACTAATAGTATATCATAATTTATAATTTAGTACAAACTCTTTTAACCAATTAATAAATTATTTTTACTACCAAACATAAATAATAAGCAAACTAATAAATATTATACCACAAAAAATGACTATTTCTAGCCATTATTTAACATTAATTATTCCGTAATTACCATCTTTTCTTTTATACATTACCGAAACACACTCTTCATCAACATTTTTAAAGACAAAGAAATCATGATTTAAAAGCTCTAATTGTAACATAGCTTCTTCTTCATCCATCGGTTTTGTATCTATATTTTTTCTTTTAACAATTTTTAATTCTTCATCTGATTCTTCATCAAAATCCGTCTCAAAATCAACTTGAATAATATTTCTATATTTATTATTAAGTTTAGTTTTATTTTTTCTAATTTGTCTTTCTAACTTATCAACAACTAAATCAATCGCTGCATATAAATCAACATGTTTTTCTTCCGCTCTTAAAGTAAATCTATTAGTAGGAACAGTTACTTCAATAATTTGTTCTTCATTCTTAACTTTAATTAAAACAGTTGCTTTAATAGTTCTTTCATTATCAAAATATTTTTCTAATTTATGCATTTTTTCTGTTACATAATCTTTAATAGCTTTTGTAACTGTAACCTTATCCCCTCTTATATTTAGTTCCATTATATCACCTTCCTAATTCTATTATATCATGAATTGTTAAAAAAAACTACTAAATTAAATAGTAGTTAATTCTTTTTCACAAACATCAACTGCTTGTAATCCTTTGGAAGTTTCAATTAATTTAAAATTAACAATTGCGCCTTCCTTTAAAGTTTTGTAGCCATCCTTTACGATATTTGAATAGTGAACAAAAATATCTTCAAGTTCTTCGTATTCAATAAAACCGTAACCTTTTTCATTGTTGAACCACTTCACTTTACCTTGCATATCACACCTCGCCTTTCTACTTCGTATTAACAATAACATACAATTACCCCCAACTCAATAAAAATCGTTCGACAAATTTTGCAAGTAAACCTGTCCTCAATTTTTAAAGTAACCCCAAGATACCATATCTTTATGAAAATTAATATTTCAAATGTCTAAAATGTTTAATTTTATGTTCAAAAAGTTCTAATTTTCTTCAAAATTAAGTTTTTTAATCTTTTAAGACGTCTAAATAGTTACTTTGAGTAAACAGGATTTTTATTTTAAATTATTCGCGTTATACTAGTTTCGGTAGTGAGGTAGTATATGAAAGAAAGATTTATTAATTCATCTTTAGAATTTATAAAAAAGTATGAAAAATGTGATGATATAAAAATATTACGATTAAAGTATGGTTTAGAAGGCATTTATAATTTAGTAGTAAAATTAATCGTGGTTTTAATACTTGCAATTATATTAAATACTTTAAAAGAAACAGCCTTATTTTTATTATTTTATGCTTTTATAAGAACATTTAGTTTTGGATTACATTCCAAAAGTAGTCTTGCATGTTGGATAACCACTATTGCCATTTATAATGTAATTCCTTTCTTTGCTAAAAACTATATTGTTCCAAATATTATTGGTTATATTGTTATTATATTAGCATTTATATCAATGCTTATGTGGGCTCCTGCTGATACCCCTAAAAGACCATTAATAAGAAAAGAAACAAGATTAAGATGTAAAATCATTTCTACTTTTGTCGTAATTATTTATTTAATAATTTATGCTTTAAATATCAATACATTCATTAATAACGCTATAACATATGCTTTAATTACCCAAATAATATTTATAAATCCTGTAACTTATAAACTTACTAAAACAAAATTCAATAATTATAAATATTATAAGAAACCAACCATGGTTTAAATTATTTTAAATAAATTTAAACAAAATAAAAGATGTAAAGGAGGTAATAAAATGGAATTTTTAGCAAACTTATTAAG
>CANQMC010000092.1 GCA_947624855.1 uncultured Bacilli bacterium
ATTACTAATATTTTTAGAAAACATAAAAAAGAAGTGATAAAAATTAATTCATCACCCCTTAATGTTTAAGAACCGTTAAAAGCCATTTTTTATTTAACTATTGTTCCAATTTTTTCACCTTTAATAACCCTTACAATATTTGAAGGATCATTTACACCAAACACTAATAAAGGTATATTATTATCTCTACTTAAAGCCGTAGCGGTTATATCCATTACTTTTAAATCTTTTTCAATAACTTCTTGATAAGATATTTCATCATATTTATAAGCATTTTTATCTATTTTTGGATCAGCCGAATAAACACCATCAACCGTTTTAGCTAGAAGTATAATTTGAGCATTTATTTCGGTTGCTCTTAACACTGCTGCCGTATCTGTTGTAAAATAAGGATGACCAGTTCCACAAGCAAAAATAACAACCCGACCTTTTTGCAAATGTTTTAAAGCTTTTCTTTCAATAAAAGGTTCGGCTATTTCTCGCATTTCAATTGCTGATTGTACTCGGCATGAAACCCCTCGAGCCTCTAAAGCATCTTGTAAAGCTAAACTATTCATTCCGGTAGCAAGCATGCCCATATAATCTGCTGTAGTTCTTTCTATTTGATGTCCATCACGACCTCGCCAAAAGTTACCACCACCAACAACAATTCCAATTTCTACTCCTAATTCTTTAATTTCTTTAATTTTATCACAAATTAAACCTACAACATTAGCATCTATTCCCCATTTTTGTTCTCCTGCCAAAGCTTCTCCACTTAATTTTAATAAAACTCTTTTATATTTTATCATAACTACCTCCGTATATTATCATTCTATCATATCTTAAATTTTTAATCTAGTAATTAAAACTTAATTTTGTTATAATACCCATGAGGCGATATTATGAATCAAAAAAAATTTATCGAGGAATTACAAAAATTAAATATTAATCCTACTATAGATCAATTAAATACTTTAACTATTTATAAAAATCTATTACAAGAATATAACCAAAAATTTAATTTAACCGCGATAATAAGTGATGAAGATATATATTTAAAACATTTTTATGATAGTTTAACTTTAACTAAATCATTTAATTTAAATAATAATTTAAAACTATTAGATTTAGGAACAGGAGCAGGTTTCCCTGGTTTAGTTTTAAAAATCTTTTTTCCAAATTTAGAAATAACTTTACTTGATTCTAATAATAAAAAAATAACATTTTTAAATACTATTATTACTAAATTAAATTTAAAAAATATAACTACAATAAATTCTCGTATTGAACTATTACCAAATACATATAAAGAATCTTTTGATATAATTACTTCTCGAGCTGTTTCTAAGTTATCAATTTTACTTGAATTATCAATCCCTTATTTAAAAGTTAATGGTTATTTTCTTCCTATGAAAAGTAATATAAATAAAGAATTAGAAGAAAGTACTAATACTTTAAATATTTTAAATTCTAAATTAATTGAAAAATTTGAATTTAATTTACCAATTGAAAATAGTAAAAGAACAATATTAAAAATTCAAAAATTAAAACCAACTGCTGAAATTTATCCTCGATCATATGACAAAATAATTAAAAAACCATTAGTCTAAAATATAATTAAATAAATATATTTAAATATGAAAAAAAATATATTTATTTTTATAAGTCTAACAATTATTATAATTCTTATATATAATACAAATTTTTCCCTAACAAAACCTAAAATATTATCATCAACTAATATTAATAATTATTTATATTCTTATAAAACAACCAAAGAAATAAAAGACTTTACTATCGATAATAATAACATATTTTATATATCAGATAATAAATTATATTATCAAAATTTATATGAACCAAATCCCAAATTAATTAATAAAATATCTTCTTCTTGTTCATTTAAAAATCAATTTATTATTTGTAATAAAACATTATATGATTTATATTTAAAAAAACTTTATAAAGCTAATGAATCAATAATTCCCTATAAAGATATTTATTTAAAGTTTTTAACTAATAAAATATTATTTAATAATATAACTTATAAAAATTTAAATAATAATTATGAATTAATAAATTATTTTTATACTAAAAATAACACTTATCTTTTACTTAAATTAAATAATTTATATTATCTTTATAATTTAAATAAAGACACTTATGAAGAAATTAATTATTCTAATTATAATATTTATAATGATGGCTTTTATTTTTATAATGAAAATAATTATTTAATATATAATTTAAAAACTAATATTAAAACTACATATCAAAATTTTACTAAAAGAATTCCCAACATAAGTACTTATTCTAATAATATAATTTATTCTTATAATCATAATTATTTAGAAATAATTAATTTAAAAAATAGAACAATTAAGATTTTAGATTTAAAATATAATATCCATAAATTAATATTTAACAATAATTATCTTTATTTTATATCTAATAACAATATATATTATTTAAATTTAACAAAATTAGATTTAAGTAATGTATCTAACTATCAAGAAATATTAAATAATAAAGATATTAAATATTTAAAAGATACTTACAATTTAAATATTTATACTAAAAATGAAACAAATATTGAATATCCAGATTTTAAAGCCGAAGTTGAAACAAATGATCTTACAATAAATAAAGCTCTAAATATAATTGAACCTATTTTAACTAATTATAATAAGGAATTTTTTAATACTTTTTATGATAATAATTATGAAGGATTAAATATATATTTAACAAGTACTTTAACTCCTAGTGACTATGAAACTCAAATAGCTAATCCTGCTGCATATTCTTTAATTAACAATAATAAATATACCATTGTTATGGATATTAATGAAGAAAGTTTAAATACAGTTTTTTGTCATGAATTATTTCATAATATTGAATTTAATTTAAATAATCATAATTATTATTTTGATAAATGGGACAATTATAACCCTCAAGATTTTATTTATAATAATTCTTATACATCTAAGTACATTTATAATTATACTCTTGAAGAAAATGATAAAGATAAAGTATATTTTATTGATTATTATTCCCATACTTTTCCTGAAGAAGACCGTGCCCGTATATTTGAAAAAACATGCACTAACTTTAATTTAAAAGAATATCCTAATTTATATCAAAAACTATTATATCTAAATGAAATGCTTAAAAAAATTCTTAAATAATCCAAAAAATAAATAGTTGGACTTTAATATAATTTAATGATATAATAAATATGTATTTGGAGGTGTTATAATGAAAAAAAATAACGTATTTGATTATGCAAAATGGTTTTTAGAAAATAATTTAGATACACCTAGAGATACTTTTAAAGGAAATATGAAATTACAAAAGCTTTTGTTTTTTGCTCAATTAATTAGTTTAGCTAAAAATAATAAATTATTATTTGAGGATGAATTTTGTGCTTTTGAAAATGGAATGGTAATGGAAAAAGTACGCCTTAAATATAAAAATAATTTAAAAGAATTATTAAACTATAAGAGGAAAGATTTTTCAGATGAAGAATTAGAAATACTAGAATTAACTAAAGATATATATGGTGGCGAAGATGCTGATACATTATCTAATATGTCCCATCAATTTGAATATTGGAAAAAATATTTAAATTTATCAAATGATGATAAGGCATATAAAAACAAGAAAAAATCAGTAGTTCCAAATAAAGAATTAAAAAATGAGCTTGATAATATTATTGATGTTATAGACGCTTATAATATAATGAATTCTAAAAAATTTAAAGAAGAAGAAAGACAAGACTATTAGTGAATATCGAAATAGGAATGTTTCTTTATTTTATACCACCATATTTTGCAAATGGAACAAAAAATACAAATAAAATAAAAAGATTAATGCTGGTTATAAATAAAAATGTTCAAGATAACACTTTAACATTAATAAATATTTCCAAAGTAAGTGGTAAACCTTCATGGTTTACATATGCATTTAATATTTTAATAAGAAATTATAATCCACCTTTACCAGTTTTATCATTTGCTAAAATAAATGATAATTACATAATCGAAAATTTTACAAAATTAGATAAATATCTATATAAAAAAGGTCAAAAAATTGATATTAGTGAATATAAAAATATTATAAATAGGTATAAAAAATATATAAAAAATAATAAAATTGAATTAATTTCTTTTACTAAAGAAGATTTTTTAAAAACTAATAAATAATAAATTAATATATATTTTTTTAGCTTTTTTTATTAAATGTATAATAGCTAATTGCAAATTCTCCAATTTAATGATAAAATCTTTACTTTTGCAGTAAAAATGAGCAAAGCTAGGAATAACCTGGAATTGCTCAATTTTTAAATGTTGTATAT
>CANQMC010000093.1 GCA_947624855.1 uncultured Bacilli bacterium
ATATTACACAAGATGTAAAAAATGAGCAAAGCCTTATAATTACTAGGTTTGCTCATTTTTACTGCAAAACTCAAGATATTATAACATAAAATTTATATTTGACAAATCAATTTAAGTGTTGTATTATTAAAGTGTAAAAAAAAAGTAAAGGGTGGAAGTAAATGGATAAAAATAAAATAATATTAAAATCATGTCCTAATTTTGATAAAATAATTAATGCCGATTTTATCGAGGATGATTTAATTTCTTTAAAATTAGTTAAAATATATAAAGATTATATTTTTAAAATTGATATTGCTAATGAAGAAGCCTTAAAAAAAGTAAAAGAATTAGATTATATCATGGGTAAATATGTTGATGATCATTTATTTCGTAAAAATCTTCAAGAAGAAATTGCCTCAGTTAAAGTTAAAAGAACCGTTAGTGATGTTATAAGTTTAATCGTGGATAGTATTATAAATATTTTTCAAAAATATGAATTAGAAAAAACACGTAAAGTATATATTTCTAAATGGATTTAAAATAGGCACAAACGTGTTTATTTTTTTGATTAGTTTTGATATAATAATTTAAGAAACTCTAAAAAGGAGAGGAAAAAACATGGATTTTTTAGCTAAATATAATATAAATATTAAAAATAAAACATTATTGCAAACCGCATTAACTCACAGTAGTTATTCTAATGAACATGGAGGACCTAACTATGAGCGTTTAGAATTTTTAGGTGATGCTGTATTACAATTAATATCTAGTGAATATTTTTATCAAAATTATAATGTTCCCGAAGGTGAATTATCTAAAATTCGGGCTAGTTTTGTTTGTGAAGAAGCTCTTGCTCAATATTCTAAAGATGTTGGTATAGATAAATATATAAAAGTTGGAAATGGTCAACTTAAAAATATTAATGATACAATAATCGCGGATTGTTTTGAAAGTGTTTTAGGAGCTATTTATTTAGAATTAGGATTTGAAACCGCTAAAAGATATGTTTTAGAAATATTAAAACCTCATATTTTAAAACATCATGTATTTTTAGGTGATTATAAATCTAAACTTCAAGAAATGGTTCAAACCTCTAAAAAATCTTTAGAATATCGTTTAGTTAGTGAAGAAGGACCTAGCCATGATAAAACATTTGTTTTTGAAGTTGTAATTGATGGTATAGTTTATGGTAAAGGAACTGGCAAAAACAAAAAAGAAGCAGAACAACAAGCCGCTAAAGATGCCTTAACTAAACAAGCATAAGGGGTGAATAAATTGTATTTAAAAAATATAAAAGCATATGGTTTTAAATCATTTGCAGACAAAATAGATTTAGATATTAAAAAAGGTATAACTGCGATTGTTGGGCCAAATGGTTCCGGTAAAAGTAACATTGTCGATGCTGTTCGTTGGGTTTTAGGAGAACAATCTATTAAATCCTTAAGAGGGGCCGATGCCATGAGTGATGTTATTTTTAGTGGTTCAAAAACTAGAAGTGCTCACAATAGGGCTATGGTTGCTTTATTATTTGATAATTCTGATCATTACTTAAATAGTGATTTTAAAGAAATTGAAATCAAAAGAGTTATTTATAACACTGGAGAAAACGAATATTATCTTAACAATGTTAAAGTTCGACTTAAAGACGTTACTGATTTATTTTTAGATACTGGTGCCGGCAATGATTCTTTTAATATTATATCTCAAGGTAGTGTATCTGATATTATTAGCAGTAAACCTGAAGCTAGAAGAACAATTTTTGAAGATGCCGCTGGTGTATTAAAATATAAAAAACGTAAAGAAGCAAGTATCAAAAAACTTGATAAAACCAAAGAAAATATTGCCCGAGTTAAACTAGTAATTGAAGAATTAGAAAAAAGTATTAAACCCTTAAAAAAGCAAAGTGAAATAGCTAAGAAATATTTAAATTTAAGTGAAGAATTAAAAACAACTGAAATAGCTTTAATCGCAAACGATATCGCAAACATTAATATTGATTATAAAAAAATTAAAAATGAAGTTATAACCAAACAAAAAGAATTAGCTACTTTAACTACAACTACAACAGAAGATAATACTAAACTTGAAAAATTAAAATTAGATTTATTAAAATTAGAAGAACAAATAACTACTAAAAATAATGAATATTTAAAATTAACTGAAAATTTAGCTAGTTTAGAAGCTGAAAAACTAGTAACTATGGAACGAAAAAAATATGATACAGATAAAGAAAAAGTAAATGAAGCTTTAATAAAATTAAAAGAAGAACAATTAAATTATCAAAATGAACTTAAAAATGAACGAATAAAATTAGATGATATTATCAAAGATATTAAAGAAAAATCTATTTTAAAAGATAAATTAGATGAAGATATTTTAAAAGCTAAAATTAAAAAAAATACATATACTAATAATATTAATACTAAATCTAAAGAAATATTAATATTAGAAAATAAAATAGAAATATTAAATGAAAATATTATTAATAATTCAAAACTTCCAAGTGCGGTTCGAAATATAATTAATAATATGCGTTTAAAAGGTGTTCATAACACTATTGGTAATATTATAACTACCACTAATAATTATGAAGTTGCTATATCAACTGCTTTAGGCGCAGCTACTTCTTTTATTGTTGTCGAAACAGAACAAGATGTTAAAGAATGTATTCAATATTTAAAAGATAATAATCTTGGTCGAGCAACCTTTTTCCCATTAAATATAATTAAACCTAAAAATATTAATCCTGAAGATCTAAATATTATTAAAAATGAAAAAGGGGTAATAGATATAGCTTCATCTTTAGTAGAATATGATAATTTATATGATAATATAATTAAAAATCAATTAGGAAATGTTATTATTGTCGATAATATTGATACTTTAAATACTTTAGCTAAAAAACTAAATTATAAATATCGACTTGTAACACTAGAAGGCGATATATTATATCCTGGTGGTTCCATCACTGGAGGTTCAAATAAAAATAATTCTAATTTAAATGATAAACTAAAACTAAAAGAAATGGAAGAAACTTTAGAATTAGCTAAATTAGATTTAGAAACTTATAATAAAGAATATATAAATTTTGAAAATAATTTTAATAATTTAGAAAAAGAAGAAACTAATATTAATAAAGAATTAATTAATTTAAATGAATTATTAAATAATAGAACTAATAAAATAAGAACTATTGAAGATAATTTAAATAAAAAAGAATTAGAAATAAAAGGTAATGAAGAAATAACTAGTAATGTTTTAGATAAAAAATTAGTAAGTATTTTAGAAGAAACATCTTTAGTATCGGCTAAAAAAGAATTAACCAATAATGAATTAACTAAATTAAAAAAAGAAAAAAGTGAATTAAATCTTTTAATAAATGAAGTTGAAACTAAATATCATAAAACTAATCAAGGTTATAATAAACTTCAAAATGAATTAAAAGAAAGTGAAATAATATTAGGTAAATATGATGTTAAATTAGATAATTTATTATTAGAATTATCTGATAATTATAATTTAACTTATGAATATGCTTATAGTAATTATGAATTAGATATGCCTATTGATATCGCACGAAATAAAGTTGAAACAATCAAAAAAGAAATATCTACTTTAGGTGATGTTAACACAGGCGCTATAAAAGAATATGAACGAGTAAATGAAAGATATGAATTTTTAGTTAATCAAAGTAATGATTTAAATGAAGCAAGTAAAGAATTATTAAATATTATTTCTGAAATGGATAAAATAATGATATCTCGTTTTAAAGAAACATTTGATAAAATTAGTAATGAATTCAATAATGTCTTTAAAAAATTATTTAAAGGAGGAAGAGGTCTTTTAAAATTAACTAATCCCGATGATATTTTAACAACAGGTATTGATATAATTGCAGAACCTCCAGGCAAAAAATTAAATTCTATTGCTTTATTATCAGGTGGTGAAAAAACACTAACTGCTATCGCGGTACTATTTGCTATTTTAAATGTTAAACCAAGTCCTTTCTGTATCTTAGATGAAGTAGAAGCCGCTCTTGATGAAGCAAATGTAGATACTTTTGGTAAATATCTTCAAGAAAAGAAAAATAATACTGAATTTATCTTAATAACTCATAAAAAACGAACAATGGAATATGCCGATGTCTTATATGGTATTACTATGCAAGAATCAGGTGTAAGCAAAATAGTAAGTGTTAATTTAGAAAAGATCTAATAAAATCTTTTCTATTTTAATATGCAATTCAACAGAATTGCCGCGACTAAATAAGTCGCGTGTAAATCCACCTGCTATGCGGGTGTGAATA
>CANQMC010000094.1 GCA_947624855.1 uncultured Bacilli bacterium
TTCTTTTCTCCAATCTATATGATAATTATCTACTATCAACTATGTTAGACTTTTATCATTTATATTTAAATTATAAATAATAAAATTTTAAATGTCAATATAAAATTCCTATATATAGCGCAAAAAAGATTATTTTTGACAAATACATGAGACAATATACTTGGTGAAATTTATGATTTATTTAGAAAGATTAAAAGCACTTAAAGAAAGATATGGAACGACACAAGAAACTATTTCTAATATGCTTAATATAAGTAGAGGTAGATATAGTCACTATGAAATTGAAGATGATTTAATGCCTTTAAAATATTTAAATGAAATATGTAATTATTATCATGTTTCACTTGATTATATATTTAACTTTACTGAAAAGAAACAATATAAAGGTTTAAAAAAAGAAATAAATTTAAGTAAAAATAGATTAAAAGAATGGCGTAAATCTAGTAAATTAACATTAATAGAATTATCTGATAAAATAAAAACATCAAAATCTATGTTGAGTATGTATGAAAAAGGAACGATTTTAATACCTACTCAAGTATTATATAATTTATGTAAAAAATATAAAATATCTGCTGATTATTTACTTGGTAGAATTGATAAAAATATTACTTTTGATAAAAATGGAGATAAATAATTTTTTATAAAATAATTGTCGATTTATGTCGACCGATTTTTCTTTACAATTATTTATTTTTAATTTAAAATATTTATTGAACATTTAAGGCGGGTGTCTACCTCTCGTATTCTTTTTTTCCTATTTTCTTATCCTTTACTAAAAGAATAATTAAATGGTTAAGGAGGTATGACAGGTGATATTAAAAGTAATTTTAATACCATTGTTGTTATTTTTAACAATCAAAAAAGACACTATCGTTATCAAGTTTAAACTTGATATTAAGATAAATGTCTTTAAAAAAAAATAATTTTTGTAGACATTTCGTCCTTAAATGTTCTACATTTTTATGATATCATTTTTAATTGTATTTGTAAAGTATTTTTTAAAATCATAAATAAACAAGTGAATAGATAAAAAATAAATAAATACTTTTTACTATTAATTTTCTTAATATTTTAGTATAATAATATAAGAAAAGAGGAAAAATATGAATAATCCAGTTATGATGACACTATTTGGGATTGAAATAAAATGGTATTCATTTTTAATATTAATAAGTGTTTTAATAGGTATATTTTTAATAATAAAAGAATCTAAAAGATTTAAAATTGAAAATGATACAATATTTAATATGTGTTTTTATGCTATAATATTTGGTATAATTGGGGCTCGTTTATATTATGTTTTATTTAATATTTCTTATTATAAATATAATCTCTTAGAAATATTTGAAATATGGAATGGAGGTTTAGCGATTCATGGAGGTTTAATTGCCGGAACCTTAACAGTAATAATTTATGCTAAAAAAAAGAATATAAATTTTTTAAGATTATTAGATATTGCAGTCCCAGCAGTTATTTTAGGTCAAGCAATTGGCAGATGGGGAAATTTCTTTAACAATGAAGCTCATGGCTTTGCTACTACATATACATTTTTACAAAATTTATATGTACCTGAATTTATAATAAAAGGAATGAATATTGGAGGTACTTATTATTTACCAACCTTTTATTTTGAAAGTTTATGGTGTCTTTTAGGTTTTATTATTTTATTAATAATAAGAAGATTAAAATATACTAAAATAGGTACACCAACTTGTGTATATTTAATGTGGTATAGTTTTGGTCGTTTCTTTATTGAAGCTTGGCGTACTGATTCTTTAATGTTAGGTGGCTTTAAAATAGCACAAATAATATCTGCAGTTTTATTTATTGGTTCTTTAATTTATTTAATATACATAAATAATCATAAAGGAAAATATGAAAATTTATATAATGATATAAATAAAAGTAGAATATAAAAAGGAGAATAAAAATGTATGATTTAATAATTATTGGAATGGGAGTATCTGGTATAAGTGCCGCAATATATAGTAAAAATGCTGGTTTAAAAGTTTTATTATTAGATGAAAGTGCCCCAGGTGGAACTTTAAATAAAATATCCCAAATTGAAAATTATCCTGGTTTAAACTCTATAAGTGGACCTGATTTAGCTCATAATTTATTTACGAAAGTAAATGATTTAAAAATAGATTATAAGCTTGAAAAAGTAACAGATGTCATTTTAGAAGATATAAAAACCATTAAAACAAATGATAATATCTATCAAAGTAAATATTTGTTAATAGCAACCGGAAGAAAACCAAAATTATTAGGATTAGACCATGAACAAGAATTTATAGGTCATGGAATAAGTACTTGTGCATTATGTGATGGATCATTTTTTAAAGGAAAAGATATTGCCGTTGTTGGGGGAGGAGCAAGTGCTTTATCTGAAGCAATATATTTATCAAAAATAGTTAATAAAGTATATTTAATTCATCGTCATGAAGAATTTAGAAGTTCAGAAGATCTTATTTCTAAAGTTAAAAAAATATCAAATATAAAATTAATTTTAAATAATGAAATAAAAGAATTAATAATTGATAATGATAAATTAAATGGTTTATTATTAAAAGACAATCAAAAAATAAATATAAGTGCTTTGTTTGAATATATTGGAAACACACCTAACACTGAATTTTTAAAAAATACCAATTTAAAAATGGAAGATAGTTATATCATTGTGAATAATAAAGGACTTACTAACATTCCTGGAGTTTATGCATCAGGAGATGTAATTAAAAAAGATATATATCAAATTATTACTGCAGCTTCCGAAGGAGCTATAGCTGCCATTAATATAAGCAAAAACTAACCGCATTGGTTAGTTTTTTATTCTAAATTATTTTCTAAATCATTACCAGGTAAAATATCGCCTAAACCTTCATCGTTTTGATCAGTATTTTGATCATTAGGTTCTTTATTATCATTATTTTCTTTATTATCATCTTTATCAGTTTGATTACCATCATCATTAGTAATATTATTATCAGGATTATCATTAGGTTTATTAATATCTTCATTATTATCATCAGTTACTTGATTATCAGTTGTAGTAGCATTATTAATATAAATAGTTAACTCTGATATATTATTAACAAGTATTCGGTAACTAACACTTTGATCTGCAACTAATCCAGGGGTAATTGAAGCATTATAATGGCTGTTTCCTACATCAACAAATTCAGTTTTAAAGGTTATATTATGACTATTAGCCCAAGCTTCTGCTTCACTAACACTTTTACCAATAAAGTTTGGCATAGTTTCTAATTTATCACCTGTAGTAATACCTTTACCTGTAATAATTTCTGTATATTCTTCATTTGCATCAAAACTAAATGTTTTAACTATATCTTTCTTTTCTAATTCTAAATTAACTTTCATTAATTTAATTATAGCTTCTAAAGAACCAGGATAATGACCAATTGCTGAAGTAACACTACCTTTATTACTTAATTTAACAGGTAAACTATAATATTCTAAATATGTTTTATTAATAGTAATAAAATCACCATCATTAAATGAATTAGTAATCATATCTTTCATAACATCATAGAAAGATAATATTTGTTTTTGACTCATATTTGTTGATAAATTTCTAGTTATAGCATTCAATATATCTTCTACTTTATTTATATTATCTTTTTTAACTAATTGTTTAGCAATTGCTTCTACAATTTGTTGTTGATGTCTATTACGAGCAATATCACTTTGCAAAAAAGCATGTCGACATCTAGCGTAAGCCAGAGCTTGTTCACCATTTAATTTTTGTAAACCTGTATCCATACATACTAAGTGTTTACCTTTTTGTCTTAAACTATTTTGTTCACAAATTCTTCCATTATGAGCATTATAATAAACATCATAATCTGGAACTTCTACATCTACTTCTACTCCTCCAATTGCCTCTACTAAATCTACTACAGCTTTAAAATTAACTTTTAAATAATAATCAATATCAATAGTTGTTAATTGTTTTACAGTATCAATTACACAACTTGTACCATAAGCAGCCGAAGAATTAATTTTAGCATATCTATTATGATTACATGCGATAGGGACATAAGTATCTCTTGGAATAGAAAACATTGTGGCATTTAAAGTTTTAGGATTAAAAGTAATTAACATTAAAGTATCACCATTAAATGAAGTAGAAGCATCAAGTCCATCGGCTGTTGAATCAACACCCATAAGTAATACTGTAAATGGTTCTGTTAAACTCTTATTACTTACAATTTTAGTATCTTTAT
>CANQMC010000095.1 GCA_947624855.1 uncultured Bacilli bacterium
ACCACCTTATTATGTACATATTATATCAAAATTCTTTGCGAAGAAATTTATTTTATTTTTTACTCTTTTTAGCTGATATTTAAACGTTTGTTTGACAATCTTATGTTTTTATGCTATTATTATGTTGGAGGTAAAATACTTATGAAAAATGAAATAACAGACAAGCAAAAAAATGTTTTAGATTTTATTAAAAAGTTTATCGCAACAAATGGTTATCCCCCATCAATTCGGGAAATTGGAAAAGGTTTAGGTTTATCTAGCCCTGCGACCGTTCATACTCATGTCAAAAAATTATGTAAAGCTGGATATTTAAAAGTTAATACCAACAAATTTAGAGCCATGGAAATTTTAGTAGATAATGAATATCTTGATAAAAATGAAGAATTAGTTAAAGTTCCTTTATTAGGTAAAATTACTGCTGGTTCTCCTATCGAAGCCATTGAAAGACCAAATGAATTCTTTTCACTTCCTGCTAATTTAATCCCAGCCAAAGAAACAATTTTTACTTTAAATGTAAGTGGTGAATCTATGATTAATGCCGGAATTTATGATGGTGATATTGTTATAGTTCAAAAACAAAATACTGCCCGCAATGGAGATATTATCGTAGCTATGACTGATGAAAATGAAGTAACTTTAAAAACATATTACAAAGAAAAAAATCATATTCGTTTACAACCTGAAAATGATACAATGGCCCCCATTATTTTAAATAATGTAACAATTCTTGGTAAAGCAATAGGTTTATATCGTAAGTTTTAAAAAATGACCAAAACGGTCATTTTTAATTTATTTAATAATAGCTTCTAAAGCCAAAGTAATCATTTTATTTAATTTAGTTTCTCTTTCTTCGGGAGTAAAAATTTCTTCAGAATATTTAGAATCAACCACTGTAAGCAATGTAGTAGAAAGAACATTTAAAGAATTAGCAACATGAACCAATCCAAAAGCTTCCATTTCTTCAGTTAAAATATCATAAGATTTAGGAATTCTATTTAATACTCGATCACAATCAATATAAGGACCAAACACATCCATTGTTGTATCCATACCTAATAAAACATCTAAATTTAATTCTAAAGCAGCTTTTAAAACATTATCATTTAATTCTTTACTAGCTTCAACTACATTTCCTACATAATCATTATAAGTATAAGCAAAATTTGATTCTGAATAAATTTCTTTAGTTAAAACTAAATCTCCTACTTTAACTTTTTTATTAACGGCACCACAAGTACCAATTCTAATAATTTTCTTAACATGATAAAAGTGAATCAATTCAAAAACATAAATACTCGCACTAGGCATTCCCATACCATGAGCCATAATAGTTATTCTTTTACCTTTATAATCCCCTGTAAAACCATACATTCCTCTAATTTCTGTTACAAGTTTAGCATTTTCTAAAAAATTTTCTGCAATATATTTTGCTCTTAAAGGATCTCCAGGCATTAATACTAACTGAGCAATATCCGCATTACTTGCAATATGAATAGGATTTTCTCCAACAAACATTTTAACCACCTTTTCTTACTTTAATAATTTTTCTTCTATTCGCATTAATTCATTATATTTAGCTATTCTTTCTCCTCTTGACATCGAACCTGTTTTAATAAAAGGAATATTTAACCCTACTGCTAAACTTGCAATAAAAGTATCCTCAGTTTCTCCACTTCGATGTGATATAATCATTTTATAATTATATTTACGAGCAAGTAAAATAGTTTTAATCATTTCTGTTATTGTTCCAATTTGATTAGCTTTAAGTAAAATAGCATTACCAGCATTTAAAGTTATTCCTTTTTCTAAATATTTCATATTAGTAACAAAATAATCATCACCAACAATCATAACTTTTTCTCCAATTAATTTTGTTAAAATTGCTAAACTTTCAAAATCATTTTCAAAAAAAGGATCTTCAATACTCAAAATTGGATATTTATTAACTAAAGCAACATAATATTTAATTAATTCATCACTACTTAAATTATTATGATCAATATGATACTTATTTGTTTTTTCATCATATAATTCACTTGCAGCTACATCTAAAGCAATAAAAACATCTTTACCTGGTATATAACCACTCACTTTTATAGCGTCCATGATTAAGTCTAAAGCCAAAGTATTATATTCTAAATTAGGAGCAAAACCACCTTCATCTCCTACTGCTGTATTAAGATTTTGTTTTTTTAATATATTTTTTAAATTATGAAATATTTCACTGGCCACTCTGACTCTTTCTTTAATTGTTTTAACAACAGGAACAATCATAAATTCTTGAATATCTAAATTATTATCTGCATGTTTTCCCCCATTAATAATATTTACCATCGGGATTGGAATACTTACTTTACCACTACTTAAATAAGCATACAAATCTTTATTTTCAGCTTTAGCTGATGCTTTTAAACAAACAAGTGAAACTGCTAACATAGCATTTGCTCCTAAATTACTTTTATTTTCCGTTCCATCAAGTGTTAATAATAATTTATCAATAGTAACTTGTTCTAATTCTTTACCTACAATATTTTTTTTAATAATATTATTAATATTATAAACAGCTTTTAAAACACCTTTACCATGATATCGGCTCTTATCATTATCTCTTAATTCCAAAGCTTCTCTTGAACCAGTTGAAGCTCCACTAGGAACAGACGCTCTAGCTTTAATTCCATTATCTAACATTATTTCAGCCTCAACCGTAGGATTTCCTCTACTATCAAGTATTTCTCTTCCAATTAAATCAATTATTTTAGCCATTTTCAACACCTACTTCAACATTTATAAGTATACCAAAAAAATAGTACTTTTATCAACAATTTTCCTAACTTTCTTAAGAATTAAACATAAATTTACATTTTAACTAGACTTAAACCCTATTATTTGATACAATTTAATCGGTGAAAGTATGAATTACGTAAATTATTTAGAAGTTAACATCAATAATATAAAAGCAAATCTTAATTACTTAAAAAAAGAATATAAATATAAGTATTATATTTTTGATGTCAGTAATAATGCTTTTAATCATGGTATGTATTTAATTAATTATATTGATATTGATTATTTATACACTAATAACTTAAATGATATTTATTTAATTCGAAAATATAACAAAGATATTCCTATTATTTTAAATACCGAAATAGAAAAAGATAATATTTTAGATATTATTAATAATAATTGTATCTTTTTAGTAGATACTAAAGAAAAAGTTGAAATGTTTACTAATACTGTTTTATATGATAATTTAAACATTATTTTAGGTATAGATACCAAAGGCATAACTGGTTTTAATAATAAATTTATAATCAGAGATATTGAAGCCTTAATTAAAGAAAATAATAAACTTCATATTATTGGTTTAAAATCTTCAAATATAACCGAAAAAGATTATAATGATTTCCAATATATAACTAATAATTTATTAGCACTAGATTTAAAACTATATATTTTTAATGATGAACAAGATAAGCAAAAAATAAAAAATTCAAACGCTCTTAAATTAGATTATTCTATTTATGGCATAAATAATAAACCAAAATTATTTAAAAAAGAACCTAAACAATTAAAACAAGTTTTAAATTTATATTCTAAAATAACCAATATTATGAAAGAAACTAAAGGTAAAAAAACTAAATATTTTGGAATTATTCCTTTTGGTTATTTAAATGGAATGCTTAATAATATAAATAAAGTATTTATTAAAAATAAACTTTATAATATTTTAGAAATTAAAGAAAGTTATTCTATTATTGAAATAGATGAAAATATCAAAATTAATGATTTAGTCGAAATTATAGGATCAAATAATCCTTTAGAAAATTATATATCAACTAATACTTTAATTCATTTAAGTATATTTAATAACTTACCTAAAATCTATGAAGATAAACTAAACGAAAAAACTTTTATATATTGAGATTTAATCTCTTTTTTTTTATTAAAAAACTCTCCTAAGAGAGTATTATTCAAAAATGGTGGCTCGTTTGGGATTCGAACCCAAGACCCTTTGATTAAAAGTCAAATGCTCTACCTACTGAGCTAACGAACCAAGAATGGCTGCCTCGGCTGGATTCGAACCAGCGGAATGTCAGAGTCAAAGTCTGATGCCTTACCACTTGGCTACGAGGCAATATTTAAAGTGGTGGGGAGACATGGATTTGAACCATGGAACCCGAAGGAACAGATTTACAGTCTGCCGCGTTTGACCAC
>CANQMC010000096.1 GCA_947624855.1 uncultured Bacilli bacterium
TATATTCCTGAATCACTCATTGTGCACGAACCACTACTATGACTACTATTGTTTGTATTTGCATCACACGCTGGGCCGGTTATTTCTGGCATTGCTCCTTTGGATTTTGCTTTGGCTATTTGTAATCCTGTTTTTGGTCTATTATCTATATCAAAATATAAATAACATTTATCTTCTTTTAATAAATTATTTATTACATGTTCTCCATTTTCATTTGTATATAATTTAGCTTCATTATCTTTTTGTTCTTTATTACTATCTTTATAACATCCACTTTTACTTTCATTTATTTTATATCCATCTGATGGCATTCTATTTGTAGTTATTTCTTGGTAACAACTATCATTATTTGTACAACTTTTATCTTTTTGTTGATACATTGCCATTATCTTAAAATCATATTTCTTTATATGCACTTCTCCTTCGGCAAATGGTATTATTTCTTGATATGTATAATTAGCTTTTGATCCTTTTAATATTATTACACTTCCTATTGCTACTATTACTACTAATCCTATAAAAACTTTTTTAAAGTTAAAGCCTTTTCTTAGTGTCTCGAATTTAATTCCTGTATCCTTCATTTTATATTCTCCAATCTGTATGATATTTATCTAATATCAACTATGTTAGATTTTTATCATTTATATTTAAATTATAAATTATACAAGTTTGATTGTCAATACAATTATCGGTATTTATCCATTTTATTTTCTTTTTAAAAACATTAATGAGACAATTATAATGGTGATTAATATGAATTATGGTGAAAGACTAACACATTTAAGAGAACGATTAGGTATTACCCAAAAACATATGGCAAATATTCTAAATATAGATCCCAGTTTATACCGAAGATATGAAAAAGAATTACAAACAATTCCAAATAAACATTTAATAAAAGTTGCAGATTATTTTGAAGTTTCAATTGATTATTTATTTAATTTTACAAATATTAAATGTTATCCCAAAATACATAAAGATTTTGATATAAAAAAAATTTGTGAAAGACTAAAAGAATTTCGCAAAGAAAATAATTTAACTCAAGAATTACTTGCTGAAATATTAAATACTACCCAATCAGTTATAGCGGATTATGAACGTGGTAGATATTTACTATCAACTCCTAATCTTTACACAATAAGCAATAAATATCAAATAAGCGCAGATTATTTACTTGGTAAAATAGATAAAAAAATAACATTAAAAAAAGCCACTAAATTAAATGACTTTAAGATATAAAATCAATAACAAAATTAGTTAATAAATAACTAAAAGAAAAACTTAAAACTAAAACTAACAATCTAACTTCAATATTTTTATTTTTCTTCATTATTTTTTCAAAATTAACACCATTAAGCATATATATAGACATAAATGTAAAAAAGACATATAAATAAACTTTTAAATCCATTAGTTAACATCCTCATATGCTTTTATTGCATCTACTCTTTTTTTATGTCTTTCTTCATCAGGATAACCTGTAGTAATAAAAGTATCAATCATATCTTTAACTAAATTAATATCTGTTGTAACTTCACTTCCCAAAGCAATTACATTAGCGCCATTATGGTTTTTCCCTTTAAAAGCATCATCTATAGAAACCGCTCTAACACAACGAATACCTTTAACTTTATTTGCCGCAATACTCATACCTACTCCCGAACCACAAATTAATATACCTAAAGAATCTTTATTACTATTAACTAATTCTCCTAATTTAAAAGCAAACTCTGGATAATCATCATTACTATTATTAGGAATACCAATATCTTGAATATCAAAATCATTATCTTTTAAATATTTAATTATTTTATTTTTTAAATCTAAACCTCTATGATCACAACCAATATAAATTTTCATATAGACCTCCAATATAATTGTATCAAAAATATATAAACTTGCAAATAAAAATATAAAAATTATACTAAAACTTTACTTATAAATATTTTTTATATATAATTATATTGGTGATAAAAATGTTTACAGATACTCATTGTCATATATATAAAGAATATTATGAAGATATCCCTAAAATATTAGAACAAGCAAAAAATGTTAATATAACTCGTTTTATTAACAATGGATGTGATCAAAAAAGTAATATTGAAGTACTTGAAAGTATAAACAAATATCCAAATGTGTATGGTGCAATTGGCCTTCATCCTGAAAATGTAGATAAAGTAAAAGAAAGTGATATTTTATTTCTTAAAAATAATTTAAATAATAAAAAAATAATTGCTATTGGAGAAATAGGTTTAGATTATTATTATACTAAAGATAATAAAGAAGCACAAAAACAATTATTTGAAACCCAAATTAAATTAGCCCAAAAATATAATTTACCTATAATTGTTCATTCCAGAGAAGCCACCGAAGACACTATAAATATCTTAAAAAAATATAAAGTAACAGGCGTTATCCATTCATTTACTGGTTCTTTAGAAACAGCAAAAATATATATAAAAATGGGTTTTTTATTAGGAATAAATGGAGTAATAACTTTTAAAAATTCAAAACTTAAAGAAGTAATAAAACAAATAGATTTAGAAAATATTATATTAGAAACAGATAGTCCCTATTTAACACCAGAACCATATCGTGGTCAAAAAAATGAACCAGCTAAAATATTTGATATAGCTAAATATATTGCGGATTTAAAAAATATAACTATTGCCGATTTATCAAAAATTACCAATACAAACATTAAACGAATTTTTGACATTTAAAGAAATATATGATATGATATATCTAACCATTGAGGTGAATAAATGAAAACAAAAAAATTAAAATTTTTTAAATATATAATAGAAACAAGTATTCTAATTTTAGCTATTTTTATTATAGGTACATCTTCATTTAAAACAGCCACTTACAGTGCTAATGAAAACATAAATAAAAGTGTTGATTTAACAACAATGGCCTTATTTATCAATAAAGAAGAAGAATTAAAACTAAAAAAAGAAGAAGAAAAGCAAAAACAAGCAACATTACAAAAATATTTATATGATTCCCTAGATAGTTATACTGGTGATTTAACTGGATATGGTATTGATTGTCCCCTTTGTTCTGGACGATTAGCATGTAATAGTAAATTAGATTTAAGAAATGGAAAAAATACATATAATGATAAAACATATGGACAAGTAAATATTGTAGCATCTTCTAAAAATTTACCATGTGGTACTATTATTAGATTTAAAAATAAAAAAATTAGTAAAGATCCTATTATAGCTATTGTTTTAGACCGAGGTGTTCTTGGTAATGACATCGATTTATTAGCACCAAGTAATGCATATGCAGCTAAACATATAGGTCGAAGTTCTATAACATATGATGTATTAAGAAGAGGATGGGAAAAATAATTTCTCATTTTTTTAGGAAGTGAATTTATGAATATTAAAGCTAAAAAAAGTTTAGGTCAAAATTTTTTACAAGATTCTAAAATATTAAAAGATATTGCTAATTCTATTGAAACCAAAGAAAACGATTTAATAATTGAAATAGGTCCTGGAAAAGGTGCCTTAACCAACTATTTAAAAACTAAAAAATCTAATTTAATTTGTTATGAAATAGATTTAAGAATGAAACCAATTTTAAATAATTTAATAGATAACAAAACTAAAATAATTTTTGAAGATTTTTTAACAAGTAATTTAACAGATTTAAATATTTATGAAAACATATATATTATCGCAAATATTCCCTATTATATAACTACTCCAATAATTAAAAAAGCCTTAACTATTCCTAATTTAAAAGGTATGACTCTTTTAGTCCAAAAAGAAGTAGCAAATAGATTAAGTGCTAAACCAAATTCTAAAGATTATGGTTCTTTAACTGTCTATTTAAATTATTATTTTGATATAAATTATTTATTTACTGTTAAAAATACTTGTTTTGATCCTATACCCAAAGTAGACAGTGCAGTAGTAAATTTTAAACGTAAAAATCAAAAATTAAAAGTAAATGAAGAAATATTATTTAAATTAATTGAAGATTCATTTAAAATGAAAAGAAAAACTTTAAAAAATAATTTAAAAAATTATAATTGGTCCAAAATCCAAGAAATATTAATAAAAAATAATTTACCACTAACCATTAGAGCGGAACAAATACCTTTAGAAATATATATAGATATAGCTAACAATTTAAGTTAGCTTTTATTTATCATCA
>CANQMC010000097.1 GCA_947624855.1 uncultured Bacilli bacterium
TTTTAGTTTCATTATCCATAGAATCACCATTTACTTTCATAACAATATTATACCATTTTATCAAATATAAGTAAATCAGTTGTAATTAAAAATTTAAATATATGCTAATTTTCATATGGAAGTCCGTTTTTAACTAAATAACGGAAATAAGTGTGATTATAGTATAATATCTTACATGTTTCTTTGTAATGAAAGGAGTAATTAAAAATGAAAACATGGAAACATTTAAATATTGAAAATAGAAAAACTATTTCGTCTTGTATTTCACATAATTATAAATTAATTAATATTAGTGAAATTTTAAACTATGATCCTAGAGGAATTTCAAGAGAAGTTAAAAGAAATAGAATTGTCATATCTATCGGTTTAAAGAACGATTGTAATAAAACGAAAAAATGGCCTTATGTCTGTACAGGTTGTAAAAATAAATATAATAACTGTCCTTATACAAAATATAAATACAATGCCCAAATCGCTCAAAAGAAAGCTGATGCTAATTTAATTAATTCTAGAAAAGGTATTGACATTGATGATGATGAATTTAATAAATTGGATTCTATTATTAAAAAAGGAACTGATGAAAATAAATCTATTTATCAAATAACTATTGAAAATAAGGAAAATATAAATAAATCTATTACTACATTGTATCGATATATTAATAATGGTTACTTAACTACTAAAAGAATCGATTTACCTCGTGCTGTTAAATATAAAAAAAGAAAACATAATAAAAAGTATGACTATTCTAACAATAAAATTGATAGAACTGGTCATACCTACCTTGACTATCTGTCATACATTCACAAAAATCCACGTGTTAATGTTTGGCAACTAGATTTTCTAGGAGCCATCAAAACAGATAGTAAAAATATTTTATCATTTATCTTACCTGAAGTCCATTTTACTTTACTTGATATTATAACTAATCCTACCTCAAATAAGGTAGTTAAATTCTTCGATAATCTAGAAGAAAAAATTGGTACTGATACTTTTAAAGATTTGGTTCCAGTTATTTTAACTGACAGAGATCCTTGCTTTGCTGATATTTTTGGAATTTGTTTTTCTAAAATAACTGGTGAAGAAAGATGTAAAATTTTCTTTTGTGATCCTTATGTATCTAATCAAAAACCTCATGTTGAAAACATTAATGGTCAAATTAGAAAATTTTTCCCTAAAGGACAATCAGTAGATAAATATACAAAAAAGGATATTAAGCAAATAAATAAAACTTTACTTCATACTCCCATTCGTTCTTTAGATGGAAATACACCTGCTGATGCATTTAAAACTGTTTATGGTGATGATATATATTATAAAATCTTTGATATTGTCAATGGCAAACTTAAGTGAGTTCATCTTGACCATTGACAATTAATATAATTTTAAAATATTTATACAAATAAAGTTTATCTTTATTTGTTATCTTAAAAAAAATTACTACAAAGAAACATAAAAACGGAAATAAGTTTAAAAAACGGACTTTAGTGCGTTATTTTTGGCATGTAATATTATTATTGTTTAATACATTATTAAAAGACTTATGTCCCTTTTTTTTATTCAAATACGGATATAAGTCTTTTTAATTCAACCTTTTTTTGTTACAGCGGACTTTACTCTAAAAATTGGCGAAAATTTAAATATATAACTAGTTATTTTATCTTCAATTTTAAAGTTTGCAGAGTATTAGTATATAAACTATCAAGCATGGTGTTCACACACCCTAAACTTATTAGAGCCTATCCTAAAACCCATTAAAATAGTCTCCAACAGTTAATAAAATTTAATCTTTTTATAATCTTTTTTTATTTTTTCTCTATTATTTTTAAAATATATTATTTGTATTTATTAATTTCTTTTTTAAATGCCGTGTATCTTAAATATCTCTTTTCATAAAGTGTTATAACCTCACCTTTATTTTTCATATTTAAATTTTCTAGACACTCATCTAAAATGCAAACTAAAAACGCCGCTTTATTATAAGAACCACGATGCCTATTAGACACAATTGCATCTACTCGTTTAGCAACTGTTTCTTCTAACCAACTAATATAATCCTGCTTTATTTTATCAGAAATAATAAAGTGTTTTTTCCAAATATTAAGAATTTTAAAATACTCGACATCTCTTTCATCGGCATTATAAAGATTATAATCATCGCTTATTCCTAAATCCAAGCATATTGAACTAGCTAATTTCTTTTTTATTTCCGTTTCATTCCAATCGCACAATAAGAATAACGCTAATTCCACATAAATATTCATATTTGAGTATGTCCAACCCAGATATTCTTGATTATCTTTAAAAAAATTTAAAAAATCATCAAATTCTCCTAAAAAATAACTAAACAATACTATAGCATTACTATTTAAGTTCTTATATGGATCCTCTTTTATAATATCTATTTCTTCTTTATATTTTACTAAATAATCATTATTTATAATCCTTATTAAATCAGATACATTATGACTGGATTCAAATGCTATGTATAAACACTGGCTAATATCAAAATCTGAATCAAATTTTTTATAAGACTCAGCTATAAGTAATGCAATATCTCTTCTTATACTATCATCCACATCATTAATTATGCTTTCACCTATTTCAATAACTTCTCTATATTTTTTTAATTCATATATCTTTTTCAATATAAGTATACATAATTTAGGATGTGTTACCTTGTTCATTTCTAACACTTTTTTATAGTTATCATAATTACTATATTCTAAAGAATTAATTAATAATTTAAAAGAAATGTCATCATTTTTTTGAGATAGAAATTGTATCCAATTTTGCAAAAATATATCAAAATCTTTAATTTTTTCTAACCCTAAACTAAAAGAATCTTCAAGTTTAGTATTTCTAAAAACATATAATTTATAATAATTATATATTTCTTCAAGTTTATTATTGCTAATTAATATGGTAATAAATAATAAAGTTAAACATATTTTATTTATATCTACATTTACTAATTCAAAAGATACAATATCATTTATTTCATAATCCAAAATATCATTACTATCATCTTCTAAAACAGAATAATCAGTAAAAACAATTAAATCAAGAATCTTTTTTGCATTTCTATAATCTTTTTTTGTAACTAATATAAAAGCTAAATTATAAGCATTTAATATAATACTACTAACATTTTCAGAATCATAATAGCGAGTTTCATAATCACCACCAAAGTAGTTATAATCACCAGTTTCATAAGTTTCACAATGAAATTGCAATTTACCAACATTAATTAAATCAAACTGCTCTTTCATTTTTTCTATTGTTCTATCCAAATCGCCTAAATTAATATTCTGTATTTCATCTTTAAAGACTTCGTTAATAAGTTCTATTATTTCCTTATTTTGACTATATGATAATTTTTCAATTACACTAAACAAAAAATTTTTAATTCGTTCTTTTGAACTTTTTTCACATAATTCTTCCAATAATTCATATAAATCTTTTTTATTCATAACATCTCCTAAATATTATTCTCCTACTTCATAACCATTTTTAATTGCTAATATTTTCCCTTTTAGTTCTCTATTATCTTTTTTAATATTATACTTTCTATAATCATATTTTCTATTCGTTTCATATCCTGGAGTAAAGTAATGATTAGAATAACCCAATTTATCTATATCATCAACTATATCTTTTAAATCAAAATCACACATATCATCAAGCATACCTAGACCCTCACCATTAACTACTATTGGATAAAGTTCTTGTTCTTTATAGCTTTTTATTTTTCTTGAACCTAAATATATAATATTGAAAGTAGTTGTAGATCCAGTGTCATATTCCATTTTCATAGTGTCATTTTTTTCTAATTTCAATTCACTTAATTTTGTTACAACAGCATTAGATAAATCATCAAAGTCAGGATCTTCTTCCGGACAAATCCAACAATCGAATAAATAATCTTTGTATTCAATGTCATATAAATGGTATGCAAGTGAATTAAACGATGCAAGTATAGTATATGCAAGATCTGCTACTGTTCTTCTACTTGGTATTTCTATTTCTCTCCATATTTTATTTTCTAAACCTTCTATTCCAATTCTAAAAGTTAATATTTCATTCATTTTTAAACACTCCTATTCAAATTTAATATTATTTTTATTACACCATTCTATGGCAATTTCTTTATACTTTTCAT
>CANQMC010000098.1 GCA_947624855.1 uncultured Bacilli bacterium
CCCGAGAGAACAGATTTACAGTCTGCCGCGTTTGACCACTTCGCTATCTCCCCATAAAAAAATGGTGCCGACTGAGGGAATCGAACCCCCAACCTACTGATTACAAGTCAGTTGCGCTACCTATTACGCTAAGTCGGCAAATAAAAATAAAATGGTGGGCGCTATAGGACTCGAACCTATGACCCCCTGCTTGTAAGGCAGGTGCTCTAACCAACTGAGCTAAGCGCCCATTTCACTTGACGTATCCATAATATATCATTAATTACAAAATATGTCAATAACTTTTAATCTTTTTTTTGACATATTTTGTAATATATTTATGTTTTATTTTACACTTATTAAATCATTTATAATATTTACCAAAGCAATCTTTCCATAATTGTAAGTAACTCCCCCTTGTTGATAAGCAATATAAGGTTCTCTTAAAGGTCCATCACATGAAAATTCAATACTAGAGCCTTGAGTAAAAGCTCCACTAGCCATGATCACTTCATCACTATAACCCGGCATTGGAGCCGCAATTGGTATAGTTCCACTATCAATTGGTGAATATTTTTGAATACCTTGAACATATTTAATCAATAAATCTTTATTATTAAAAATAATATTTTGAACAATATCCGCCCTATCCTCATTATATCTAGGTTCAACTTTATATCCTAACTTTTCCATTACATAACTTGTTAAAATAGCAATTTTTAAACTTGAAGCCACCACACTTGGAGCCAAATATAAACCTTGTAAAAAACTTTTATTAGCCCCTAAACTTGGTCCAACTTCTTTGCCTTCACCTGGTAAATTTAAACGTTCTGCACATAAATTAATTAATTCTTTTTTACCACATATATAAGCCCCATTAGAAGCGATTGAACCTCCTAAATTTTTAATTAAAGAACCCACAATAATATCTGCTCCAACTTCTAAAGGTGAAGTTCTCTCAACAAATTCAGTATAACAATTATCAACCATTATAATAACATCTTTATTAACTTTTCTTATTTCTTTAATCACTTCTTCTATATCTTTAACTTTAATACTTTTCCTTGTTGAATAACCTTTACTTCTTTGTATTTCTACTACTTTTACATTACCATCTTTTAATCTTTCTTTAATCTTTTCAATATCAAATTTATTATCAATTAAATCTATTTGTTCATATTTAACACCAAAACTTTTTAAAGAACTTGGATTATCATTTATTCCAATTACTTCATGTAAAGTATCATAAGGTAATCCTGTTATTGAAATTAAAGTATCATTAGGTCTAAGTAATGCAAATAAAGTTGTTGAAAGAGCATGAGATCCACTTATAAATTGATTTCTAACTAAAGCATCTTCGCCTTTTAAAACTCTTGCAAATACTCTTTCAATTGCCTCTCTACCAATATCATTATAACCATATCCAGTAGTCATATTAAAATGCATTTCACTTATATTTTCTAATCTAAAAGCCTCTAAAACTAAAGAACTAAAATAATATTCATTTTCATCTATTTTATTAAATATATCTTTACATTCTTTTTCAGCTTCTAATACTAAATCTAATGATTTCATTTTAAACCTCCATCAACTCTAATTACACTATTATTTATATAACTAGCTTTATCACTAGCTAAAAAATATACAACATTAGCTATTTCTTCTACATTAGCAAATCGATTTAACAAAATATGTTTTAACTCTTCCCTTTTAAATTCATCACTCATATCTTTATTCATATCTGTATGAATCCACCCTGGCGCTACAGCATTAACTCTTATATTAGGAGCAAATTCTAAAGCTAAATTATGAGTTAAAGAAATAAGCCCCGCTTTAGATGCATCATAATCCATACTATAAGGATAATATGTATCTATTCCATTTGTAGAACTAATATTAATAATACATCCTTTATCCATAATATCCTTGGCATATTTACAAACTAAAAAAGGCCCAATTAAATTAACATCAATAATTTTTTTAAAATTCTCTTTAGTTTTATCTTCTAAAGTTGTATCCATACAAATACCAGCATTATTAATTAAAACATCTAAATGCCCTTCTTCATCTTTAATCTTTAAAATCATACTTTTAACTTGATCTTCATCTGTTACATCACATTTAATAATTCGAGCATTAGGATACTTTCCTTTTATTAAAATAGCTTCATCTAAACTTTTATTATAATTAACATAAACTATATCACCTTCATTTAAGAAAAGACTAGCAATACCTTTACCTAGTCCTTTTGAAGCTCCAGTTACTAAAACAACTCTTTTCATTTTAACCTCTCGTATAACTATTAGTATTTGAAACACTAATAGTTTTTACTTCGCCACCTACATAATAAGATATATCACTACCTCTATTATTAAAATCATAATAACTAAATACATGCTCTAAATATAAACTATCACCATGTTCCCTACCAAGTCCTTCATGATAATATTTATTAACTAAAGCACAAGCTTCCATAGCTTTTTCATCCCCTAAATAATCATTTATATTTAAATTATAAAAATCACAAGCATTATTTAAAGCACTAAAACCTTGATTATAAGAAAATAAACCAGTAAATAAACTTCCATATCTATCAATACATTTTCTATCATAAGCCATTCCTACCATAACATTACCTTCAATAGTATCAATCATTTCTCTAGTTACTTTAAATTCATCATATTGACCTGTAAAACCATTTTCATCATAAACCTCAACTTTAAAGTTTAATCCAATATTAGAATCTTCAATTTGACAAATATTACTATTACCAAAACTAATATTAGGCCTTTCTTGTGTAATTTGAGCTAAAGCTACATCATAAGGAATACCATATCTATTAGCATAAAATCTAATAACATTCCCATACTTTTCTTCAGTTTCTTGTAATTTCTCTGAATCAATTTTACTTTCAACATTTAAAGTAACAGGAACAATTTTAGAAACATCTATTTTATCTTCAAAATTAAATTCAAAATTAGGTTGTTGTAATTCTATTGCATGAACATAACTATTTTCAAAATCTTTATTTACAACTTCATTTGTAATACTTTGCATATACCCAAAAGTACCTAACATCATTAATGAAATACCTAACCCAGACACTAAAACTTTTAATTTACCTAAATTATTATCTCTTTTAACTGGTTTTAATTTACTAACATCAGGCTTTTGTTTAATACCATTATTCTTAGCAAAAGTATATATTTTATTTTTTAAAACTTCAAAAGCCTTATCAGATACATCATTTAATCTATCAAAAGCTTTATCATTATGAATTATAAAATCTAAACCATCATATTTAATAATTAATTTATTACCATTAATAATTACATCTTTAATATTACCATTTTGAAAAATATTTAAATAATAATCTAAATCTGTATAACCTCCTTCACTAACAAAAAACTTTCTTAAACCATTTTCAACTTTAACATCTAACTTCATTCTTCAACCTTCTTGCTTTCAATTACTTTATCAATCATATCATATTCTTCACTTGTTAAATCATTGTTAATAACATAATTATTATCCACAATTTCATAGGACGCTGCTAAAACATCATTATCAACTAAATAAACAATATAATTTTTGCTAAAATTATAATCAAAATGAGTAAATAAAACTTCAGCTTTAATTTTATTTCCTTCCTCATCAACAAGAATTAAGTCATTCATATTATCACCTAAGTCTATTATAAACTATATTCCTAAATATTACAACTAAAAAAAAGAACAATAAAACCAATTATTGCTCCATTCTTGCCCCTATATAAATTTGAAACATTATAAATAAAATAATAAAATATATTAGATAAATATATAAAATAAATATAATAATAAACAATAAAGTTTAATAGATAAGCTATAGAGGCAAGTACAAACATAATTTACATAAAGCAAAAACAACACTTTACATACATCAAACATTTACTACACATATACTTGACATACATTCGTCGGCTCGGACTTTCGGTTTCATTTACATATTTCTGTCCGAGCCAGCTCAAGTTTTGATTAATCTTTACTCTCTCTTGTAGTTTCCACTACAACCCATACTCCCTACTACGTAGGTACGTATGCTTATGACCGGACACTTTTTGTTTCAATATTTTAAGGTATAAAAATACAAGCATAATACTTTGTCTTCTTAT
>CANQMC010000099.1 GCA_947624855.1 uncultured Bacilli bacterium
CGAAATTTGTCGAATCCTATGATATTTGCTAAATTTTATAAATTTTTTTCAAAATTACTTCTTTATTTTAATTCTTTTCTTCTTTTTTGGTCAAATTATACAAAAAAACCTTAAACAAGGTTTTTAACAAATATTACTATTACATGAAGCATTTAATTTAAAATCACTAAATTCTTTATTTAAATATTTAGGGTAAGCTGCCACCCCAATCATCGCAGCATTATCTGTACAATACAACAAAGAAGGAATTAATAATTTAGCTTGATATTTCAAACATAATTTTTCCATTTCTTGTTTTAGATATTTATTAGCAGATACACCACCCGCGACAACTAAAACTTTAATATTAGTTTCTACAAAAGCTTTTTCTACTTTTCTTACTAATTCATCAACTGCTACTTCTTGAAAACTTCTAGCTAAATCTTCTTTATTTATTTCATTACCTCTTTGTTCTTCATTATGTACTAAATTAACAATAGCGCTTTTAAGTCCACTGTAACTAAAATTATAAGAATCATCTACAACTGGTTTTGGTAATTTATAACTTGCCTTTCCTTTTAAAGCTAATTTTTCAACATTAGGTCCACCAGGATATTTTAAACCCAAAACTCTTGCTACTTTATCATAAGCTTCTCCTATTGCATCATCTAAAGTTTCCCCAAGCATTTTAAATTTATAATCATCTTCCATAATTAAAAGTTCAGTATGACCTCCACTTACAATTAAAGCAAGCATTGGAAATTCCATATCATGTTCAATTTTATTAGCATATATATGACCAATTAAATGATTAACACCTATTAAAGGTTTATTATAAATTAAAGATAAAGTTTTAGCAGCTTCTATTCCCACGATTAAACTACCCGTTAAACCTGGAGTATAAGTAACCCCGATGGCATCTATTTGTTCCATTTTCATATTAGCTTTTTTTAAAGTTTCATCTAAAACTGGCACGATTGCTTCGGTATGCATTCTACTTGCAATTTCTGGTACTACTCCCCCATATTTAGCATGAGTATCAATTTGAGTAGCAATCGTTAAACTAACAACTTCTTTTCCATTTTTAACAATAGCCATACTTGTTTCATCACAAGAAGATTCAATAGCTAAAATATAAACATCTTTCATTCTTCCGTCTTCCTTGCCATCAATAAAGCATCATCATCTTTATAATAATTTTTTCTAACATGAACAACTACAAATCCAAACTTTTCATATAAATTAATCGCTGCTTTATTTTTACTTCTAACCTCTAAAGTAATTAACTTTAATTCAGGACTTAAATCTCCAATTAAATAATTAATTAAATTAGAACCAATAAGTTGTCTTCTATAAAGAGGATCAACAACTAAATCCAAAATATCACAAGTTTCACCCAAATCTGTAGCCATAATAAAACCTACAATTAAATCATCTTTAATATAAGCATAAACCTTAGTTATATCATCATTTAATACTTCATTTAAATTATATACATTTCGAAAATTACTATCAACTAATTCCCCTAATTCATAAATTCTTGGAATATCAAGAACTTCTACTTCTCTAATCATTCTTCCACCTCTATCTTCTTAACATATAAAGGTTTAAGCTCATATGGACTAACACTTTCTTTTTTTAAAGCATAATCATACACTTTACTTAAATCAACACTTTCATCTAAAATAATATTTTTATTAAGATTTTCATTATCTTTAGTTAAATAATAATAATCATTAATAAGTAAGCTATCTTTAAACTCTCCCACAAAGATACCATTTTTATCAGTTATTCCAAAAACACCATCTAAATTATAATTAAGAGCCATAGCTTCTAAATAAGATAAACACTTTAATTGAATATTTAAAGCATAACTTAAAATTTTAGCAATTACAATCCCAATTCTAACTCCTGTAAAAGATCCTGGACCATTTATTACAATTATTAAACTTAAATCATCAACTTTTAAATTATTACTATTTAATAATAAATTAAGTAAATTTAAAGTATTTTCTGAATGTTTATTACTATTTAATACTCTTTTATCTAATATATTACCATCTTTATAAAGAGCTAAAACTAATTCTTTATAATGAGTATCAATATATAGTCCATACATAATATAACCTCCTTATAAAACCACTAGAGATTATAACACTGCGTTACAAAGTTCCTCATACTTATCTCCAAAAGGTTTAAATACTATAATTCTTGTATCATCATCAATTATTTTAATATTTATTTCAAGTCTTTCCACAGGAAGTCTATCTTGAATTAATTCAGCCCATTCAATAATAACAACTCCATCTTTATCAAAATAATCTTCAACTCCAAAATCTTCATTTTCATTAATTCGATAAACATCCATATGATAAAGAGGCATTTCTCCCATTAAATATTCTTTAACAATATTAAATGTTGGCGAAGTAATATTATCTTCTATTCCTAAAGCATGGGCAAAACCTTTAACAAAAACTGTTTTCCCACTTCCTAAGTCTCCATTTAAACATATAACCATTCCTGGAAATTTTTCACTTTCTAAATTTTGTGCTAATTCTAAAGTGTCATCTACACTTTTAGATGTATATTTATAATTCATTTTACTCACCCTCAAATTAATTATAGCAAACCTCATTATTTTTATTCAAGTATATTTAAGCAATTTGACACTTATTATTAAAATTTTTTTATCATATAAAAATATATTAGAAAATTCTAGTCTTTATTATATTTTTAAAACATATTAAAATATATATGAGGTGTGAAATATGGATTTTGTTGTAAGAGATACAAGACAAAAAAATCCTGCTAGTTACAAATCTTTATATATTAAAGATACCCTGTTAAAAGAAGTAGAAAAAATAGCGGTCGAATGCAACACCTCTTTTAACAATGTAGTAATTAGTATGATTGAAGCCTGTATCTATGGTAATGGTGAGGGCCAAAACAACCAAATAAATAAACTTAAAAGTTAAGTTTAACATATACTCTTGTAGTTCACACTCAAAAAAAGGAAGCAAATGCTTCTTTTAATTTGTAAAATAAAAACCCGCCTAAGCGGATTTATTAAACTTCTTCATAATTTGAATAATTATTTAATTTATTTTCTGAAACCATCATACAATCATCTAAATCAATATAACTTACACTTAATCTATAAGGAACAAAGTATACTCCATTTTTAGATATAACACCATCAAAATTTTTAACATTAACTGTTACATCTGTATACCAATAATTACCTCTTTGGTAAGCCCTAGATGCTGAATAATCAAAGTTATATGATCTTAATGAATATTTATTTAATTCATAAGAATCATTACATCTAACTCCTTCATCTATATATGAATTTCCTGCCATTGATATACCTTTTCTTGTAACATAATAATTATAAGCTAAAGTATAATCATTTCCATTTAAATATTTTTTATTTGTTATTTCAAAATCTTTCATATTAGGATTATCAAATCTAATTGACCAACTATAAGAACCTTTATTAGAAGTATATGAAATTGAATAATGATCTTCATTTACTCTTTTACATACTTTAACTTTATTAACATCTTTTACATTAACTGTTACTGTATCACTTTTTCCTCCTGCTTTAGCAGTTATCGTAGCTTTTCCTACTTTTCTAGCAGTTATTTTACCATTACTAACAGTCGCTACACTTGTATTACTAGAACTCCATGTAACAATTGCATTACTTGGATTTACAGTAGCTTTAACTGTAGTACTATCTCCAACATATAATGTAACAGAATCTTTATTCAATTTAACTTTGTTAGAATTATTATTGTTGTTATTGTTATTATTATTGTTATTTCCAGCTGAACTTAAACTATTTCTTCTATCAATAATTAC
>CANQMC010000100.1 GCA_947624855.1 uncultured Bacilli bacterium
ATATACAACATTTAAAAATTGAGCAATTCCAGGTTATTCCTAGCTTTGCTCATTTTTACTGCAAAAGTAAAGATTTTGTCAATTACATTTGATTAATTTTTTTAATTAATTTAGTCTTTCTAGATTTTTTATAATACGATAATAATTACTATTGTTTTTATATTGACCTGATTTTATATATTCTTCACTGTCAGATTTAGCTTGCATTAAAATTTTTAAATCAGTTTTTAAATTAGCTATTTTAAAGGTTTTTATGCCACTTTGTTTTATACCAAATAAATCACCAGAGCCTCTTAATTCTAAATCTTTTTCTGAAATATAAAAGCCATCATTACTTTCTTCTAAAACTTTTAATCTTTCAATTTCTTTATCACAAATTAAATAACAATAACTATCTTCTTTATTACGCCCTACACGACCACGTAGTTGATGAAGGGTTGCTAAGCCAAAATGATCGGCATCAAACACTACCATTATTGTAGCATTTTTAACATCAACTCCTACTTCAATAACTGTTGTTGATATTAATATTTTGGTTTCATTATTTTGAAAACGAGACATAATAGCATCTTTTTCTTTTTGTTTTAATTTCCCATGTAATATTTCTATGGGTATTTTATTTTGAAATGCTTGATTAAATTTTTCTTTTAATGTTTCGACACTTTTTAAATCTAATTCTTCATTATCATCAATAATACTTGCGACAACATAAACTTGATGATTATTTTTAATTTCAGTTAAAATATGATTTAATACATCTTTTAATTCGCTATATTTTTTAATTTTAGTAGTTATTTCTTTTCTTCCAGCAGGTTTTTCAGGAATAAATGAAACATCTAGATCACCATATAAAGTTAAAGCATAACTTCGAGGAATTGGGGTGGCACTCATGTAAAGAGCATCAGCCACTTCTCCTTTTGTTTTTAAAATTTCTCTTTGTTTTACACCAAATCGATGTTGTTCATCTGTAATAACTAAACCTAAACGATAAAATTTTACGCTTTCTTCTATTATTGCGTGAGTACCTATTAAAATATCAATATTACCATTTATTAAATTTTCTTTTACTTTTTCTTTTTCATTTTTAGTCATACTGCCCACTAGAATTTCAATATTAAGATTATAATCTTTAAAATAATTTAGAGCACTAGCAAAATGTTGTCTTGCTAAGACTTCAGTAGGAGCCATTAAAACACTTTGATAACCAGATAAAAAACTAGCATACATTGCAATAAAACTTATAATTGTTTTACCACTTCCTACATCTCCTAAAATTAATCTATTCATTTTTTTATTACTTTTTAAATCAGTTAAAATATTATCTAAAGCCATATTTTGACTAGAGGTTAATGCAAAAGGTAATTTATTAATAAATTCTTCAATTAAATTATCTTTAATATTTTTATTTTCTTTATATGTATTTTGATTTTCTCTTTTTAAATAATTAATTTTAAACATAAATAAAAATAATTCTTCATATTTTAAAAATAAATTTGCTTTTTTTAATTCATCTTCATTTTGAGGTTGATGTATTATTCTTAAAGCATTTGTTTTACTAATAAAATTATATTTTATGATAAATTCTTCAGGGATATAACTATATATTTTAGAAGAATCTTGTAAAGCATTTTCAATTATTTTACGAATATCGTTATTACGAATATTTTTTTTAATATGATAAATTGGTATTATTTCTTTGGTAGTTATAGGAGTTAATTTTAAATCATCACATATAAAAGCATTCTTTTTTTGATCATATTTACCTATTAAAGTTATGGTTTTACCTATTTGTAAATGAGGTTTTAAAAAAGAACGATTATAAATCGTAGCATAAATACTTTTATTGTTATGTGTACAACGAAAGTTTAAACGATTAAAATTTTTGCGGATATAATTCATAGTAGGAGTTGTTTCAAGGGTAACATTAATTACTATTCTTTCCCCATTATAACTGTCTGTAAGAATTGTAGGTTCAAAAAAATCATATCTAAATGGATAATAAGTTAATAAGTCTTCTAAATCATTGATATTTAATTCATTTAAATTAGCTAAAGTTTTAGGCCCTATACCTTTTACATCAGTTAACTCCATATTATACCTCCTTTGTTTAATTAAATTATACTATACGAATACATGTTTGTCAAAGAAAAAAAGTAAACCGCTTGTTTACTTCTTATTTTTCTTTTTACGATCATCCTCAAATATATCATATACTTCTTCGGAATCATCTATCTGTGTTTCTTTTGACTTTTCTTGTTTAGGTTCTTCTAATTTTACTTCTTCAACTTTTATTTCTTTTTCTTTTTTCTTCTTTTTATTTTTAGTTTCTGGTTTATTATCTATTTCTGTAGTATCTTGTTTTATTACATGTTTTTCTTCTTCAGTAATTTTTTTGACTTCTTCAACTACATCATTTAATTTGCGAGTTGCTTCAATTTTAGCTTCTTGTTTTTTGATAAATTTATCAATTTTCTTTTGTTTTTTCTTTAAACTATGTAATAAGATAAATATGACAATTAACATTAAGAATAAAGCTCCAGCAAAGGCTATTATTATATAAGTATAATTGGTTAAAGTATCATCAGAACTTATAGTTAATGAACTATAATAAGGAATTGAAGTATTATCTTTAATATCATATAAATATAATGATTCTTTGCCATTTTCTAAATTTAAAGCATTTATTATAACTAAATTACTTTCATCATTTAATTTGTAAGCTTCTATATCTTCATTATTTATTTTAATCATAGTTTTTGGTAAATTTAATTCTTCTTTAAATGGAACAGGAATTAAGAAATAATTGTTTAAACCTATTTCATTAAATAAAGTATAAGTTCCATCTTTATAGATAAATAAACTAATGTTATCGCTTGGATCTTTTAAACCTACTAATGTTAAATTAGCATTTTCATTTATAAAACCTGGAATTTCACAATCATCTATGGTTAATGTTGTTTCTTTAAAGGTTTCAGGGGCTGTTAATAAAGTAGCATTTTTTATTACTGTATAATTAGTATTATTATAAGTAACATTAATGGGATTTTGATCTTCTACATTAATAGTTAGTTTATATGTCTTTTCAGCTCCATTTTGGGCTATAACTAATATATCTACAGTATTTGTTCCTTCTGTTACTTCTATTTCACCTGCTCCAGTTACTGTAGCTGTACTATCATTTTTAGAAGCTTTTATATTTACTTTGGTAGTTCCAGTTGGAACGTTAACAGTATATTCTAATGTATCTTTATTAAAGGGTTTATCTAGAGTATATCCTTCTACTGTTAAGTCTTTTAAATTATTATCTTTACTATAAGAAGCTTCTAATTCTTTTTGAGTCATAAGAGTTAATCTTTTATTTGTTTTAGATATACTCATACTACTTTTATCATAACCATATACATCGTTGCTTCCAACAGTTATGTTAGTTGCTCCACTTTTTAAAGCACGAAATTTTAAAGTATAAGTTTTGGATTTAGATTTACCATCACCTGCATTAACAAAGTAAGTTCCTCCATTGTCGGCATTTGATTCAGTTAGTTTTAAGAAACTATTATCATAATTAATATCAAATTCCCATGAACCTAATGCTATACCACTAGATAAGGTTACTTTTACAGTAACAGTGTTACCAACAATTACTTGAGATGATGATGAAGTTATTTTTATCGATCCACTAGATGCCTCACTTGTCATTGGAAATATCATTAAACTTAAAAATGCAGTTAAAATAAATAATATTTTTTTCATAAAATCCTCCTTTTTATTGATTAATACTTTCGGTTCTTAATATATGTCTTTGAACCATTAATAAATCATATGCTGATACT
>CANQMC010000101.1 GCA_947624855.1 uncultured Bacilli bacterium
TATTGATATGCTTCATTTGTTTTTAATCTTTCAAATTCCGTTATTAAATATAATTTAAATTCAGGTGATAACCAACTAGCAAATTCAAAAGCTATATCAGGATGAGCAAAAGTACCACTATTATATCTTCCTTGTTTTGAAATTACACCAATAGCTTTTGTTGCCGTAATCCATTTTTTGGGAGTCATTACAAAAGCATTTGTTCCTGAATCATTCTTAAACCCATCGAATTCGATGGAATTAAAATTTGAATTATTTAAATATTCCCAAGTTCCTAAAAAAAGAATTGTGTTTGTATTTCTCATCCAGTTTTGAATTATATAATCCGTTCTCTCTTTATCTTTATATCGTGCTAAATCGGTTAAAGAAATATAATTAACATTTCCCACTCGCATTATTCCAATTTTATTTTCTTTAACAATAATTTCAGTTGTTACTATATCTTTTTTCATTTTACCACCCCATTTATCATGTTTATTATTTTGTTAATAATTTATTTAATTTTGTTACATTAGTTTTTATAACTGCTAACTTAATAATTCTTGAAGATTATTTATTAGTTTATTATTTCTTGGTATTGGCCTAACCAAGAATATAAATTTTTCACCTTTTACGACTCTTCATCCGAATATTTATTCTCATTTGCACCTCTCACCTAATAAAACCTACTACTTTCCACAACAATTCTTATATTTCTTTCCCAAATCACACGCTCAGTGCAATCTCATATTATCCTTATTTATGATATTTATATTATTATTTTTATTTATTTTATTGTATTGTTTACAATTTTAATTGCTTTAATTGTATCATCAAATGTTATTTCTTTAGCATAATCATAATTGTTCTGATAATTTATCCATAATTGTTTTAATGTTCTATTTTCTGATATTAAGTTAATATAACTATCAAATTCATTTATGAAATTTACAGTTTCTCTTTTCTTTGATGTGTTTTGAATCGCTTGTTTTAATACATCTTTATCTATTTCATTCCATTTAATATTAATAAACATATACAAATCATAATAATCTTTCATTCTTGTATTATCAATATTTTTACTAATTATCGTTTCAAATTTTTCAGCGATTATTGTTTCATAATTATAAGTCATAATATTAATAGTTTCATTATCGAATAATGTCTTATAAGAATATTCTATCTCCTTATATGTAATAACGTCTCCAGTAGTTATATCTACTAACAAATTTGTTTTTAACCCATCAAACTCTGCTAAAATATTTACGTTATAGCCTGAATATAAATCTTCTTGTCTTATATTTTTAATTGCAATTATTTTCATATTAATATTATCTTGTATATCTATATTTATAATTTCATCTATTACTTTTTCAATTGTTTCCTTATCTAATGAAAAGCCTTTTATAGTAGTATCCATATCCATTGTGCTCCTTAAATCCACTCCAAATATAGATGCTAATAATAGTCCTCCCTTAATAATAAACTTATCCTTATATTTTGATACAGATATTCTTTTTAATAATGCTTCAAACATATAATTTTGTATTAAATACTTATTGGGAATATTAATTTTTTTAGATAAATTTGAAGCACTTGCTTTTAAACTATCCTTATTTTTTATCATTTTAACACCTCAAAAGTATTGGCTACTTTTTCTTCTAATTTCATTTTTCTAGCATATTCATACAATTTAAGATTATTTTTCTTTTTACTATAAAAATATTCTCTAACTGCCTTATTAAAAAGTTCTAAATCCATTTTCTTTTTATTTTTAATCAAATCACAAATCGTTCTTTCTAGATCATAAATTTTTATTGTATTTCCAGAATCCAATTTATAACTTGTAATTCCTAATTCTAAAATACTTTTAGGACAATAGAATAAATTAACATTGTCTAATTTTTGCAAAACCCCATTATAACCAACTGGAACAGTAATATCATATTTTATCGGAATTCTATTTGAAAAGCCATACAAATATAATGCTGTCATATTTGAAAAAATAGCATTTTTACTTTTGCTTTGTAAAACTACAAAATCATCTATAACAGTATCTTTTTTAACATAAATTCCTCTGCTTACTCTTTCGATTTTATTTTCTTTTAACAATCTAGATAGGTATACTTTAGGAATGTTATTTTTTACCACATCTTTAGTTTCTAAATATCCGTTTTTAAATAGCTTTAAAATTTTTTCTTCATATTTCATAGCATTTTGTTCCTTTCACGATTAAATTTTATCATTTATAATCGTGAAAGTAAATAACTTTTTTAATAAATTTTTATAACATATTTTAAGCTTGTTTGGATTTTTAATTGCAATTAAACCATTATGAAATTATTATTTTCCACAACAATTTTAATACTTTTTACCACTACCATAAACATACTCCTGTATCTAAATATTTTTGCTATTATGGCACTATAAATATTTTCACAATATATAAACATAGTTTACACCAATTTATTCAACTTAATACTTATCTACTTTTTGAAATATTTTGTTCAAATTCTTTTATTTCTTCGCCAGTAACATTACTGTTAACAACTGTTGGATTAAATGGCGATCCCATCATTATATCATATAATGTATTACCATCTTTTGATTTATTAACGACATAATATCCAGATGCTTTATATCCACCATCTGGAAACATCAAATAAAAAATATTATTTGCTGTTTCCATTTTAGGAACATATCTAACATTTGCATAAAAAGTATACTCTTTATCTATTTCTTCTAAGCGATTGCTACTTTTACTTGCTAGCGCTAAGTATTTTAATTTCATAATAATTAATCTATTATTACCACCGCCAGCTTGTCCTAAAATATAATATTTTCCATCTTTCTTTGCCAATCCAAAATCATAATGCTCACAGGTTTGAAGTGTATGATAATAAGCAGGATTATCAAAATATAATTTTAAATTTTCATCTCCTCGATCTAAATCTAAAAAAGCTTCTAACCAGCTTTTACCAGCATATCTATCATGATCAGTTCCAACTAAGTCTTTTATGCAAAAAGGAGATATTGAAGAAAATGAAATATTGTAATCACTAACACAAAATCTTTCTGCATCGGTCAAATCTTCTTTTAAAGATTTAATTGGTTCTAAAAAATGTTTTGGTATATCTGAATCATTAAAAATTCCTATGCTTTCAAAAAACATTCTTTTAAGCGGAGTAAGATTTTCTATTAATGACATGAATCCTCCTTTTAAAAATTAACTATTTATTTTCAAAATTGTTTATAAATATTTTTACTTTATTTATAAGAATCTTATGAGTTTATTTTCCACAGCAATTCTTATATTTCTTGCCCGAACCACAAGTTCCCCACTTTTGAGTATATATAGTATTTATAGTATTACCATTATTATTGGTATTTCAAGGGATTTTGGGGCAGGTAACAAAAAGTATTTATGGTATTTATAGTATTATGTTTACTATAAATATTTCATAAAATGGGAACAAAATGGGAACATTGTTATCATTCGCTCACATTTTGTTCTAAAAACTGTCACCCAGAATAGGGCTCTAGTCCTTTCTAATGGTTCAGTCAATTTCTGAATGTCAACAAATTAATTAACCATGTTAAAATTATAACACAATATTCTAAAATTAGCAATTTAAGAGGCATTGTTATATGACTTTATACTTGCTTATTTCATCTAT
>CANQMC010000102.1 GCA_947624855.1 uncultured Bacilli bacterium
AACTTTATGAACTTTTTTTTCTTCATATTTCATAAAGTTTTGCTTTTTAAATTAATTTACTCTTTTTTGCTGTTAAACATTGCTTTTGCAGTTCTAAGCATTTGCACAGTATAACCATATTCATTATCATACCAAGCAACTACTTTAACTAAATTACCATTAACACTTGTAAGTAAGCCATCAACTAAAGCTCCTATTCCTTTACCAATTATATCTGAAGAAACAACTGGATCATAAGTAATTTTTAATGTATCATTTTGATTATCAGAAAATATTTTATTAATTTCATCTATTGAAGTATTTCTTTTAGGAATAAAAGTAAATTCAACTAAAGAACCATCTAAAACAGGTACTCGGTAAGCTCCACCCTCTAGCTTTCCTTCTAAACTTGGAATAACTTTACCTATCGCCGAAGCTGCTCCAGTTGAAGTAGGTACAATATTTCCAGCGCACGCTCTACCACGTCGAGCCATAATTCCTTTTTTATGATGCACATCTAATGTAGCTTGATCATTAGTATAAGCATGAATAGTACTCATATAACCCATATTAATACCAATATTATTTTCCAAAACATTTACAACAGGAGCTAAACAATTAGTAGTACAACTAGCAGCACTTACTACTTCTTCACTACCATCTAAAATATTATCATTAACTCCAAATACTACTGTTTTTACATTATCTGATTTTGATGGAGCCGAAATTAAAACTTTTTTAGCACCAGCTTTAATATGTTTATAAGCGCCTTCATAATCTGTAAATTTACCTGTACATTCTAAAACTAAATCAATATCTAAATCTTTCCAAGGTAAATTTTCTGGATCACTTTCACTAAACACTTTTATTTCTTTAACATTATTAACAATAATACTATTATCTGTTGCTTTAATTAAATCTTCATGAAAAGATCTGTGTACTGTATCATACTTAACTAAATAAGCAAAATCAGTAGCACTTCCTAAACTATTAATTGCAACAATATCAAAACCTGTTGTCGTTAATATTTCTCTAAAAGCTAATCTACCAATTCTCCCAAAACCATTAATTGCTACTTTAATCATTACTATTTCCTCCTATAAATTCTCTTAAAATACTATTTCTAGATACATACTCACTACTAATTGGATAAAAACCACTTAAAAATTTAACTAACCTTCTTGCTTCTTCATAATAAGGTGAATCAGTTGTTATAGAAAGCAGTAAAGGATCAGCAAAAACTTTTAAAACTCCAATTTCATATGGTAATGCCGTATTTATAATAAAATCAGCTTGATGAACAAAAGGAAAAACATATTTTTCTTCACCATTTCTTACACTTTGCCAATTCTTTATTGTTTCACTAACAGCATAACCTCTAGTTCGATTATCCCTTATAATTCTTCTAATAAGTCGCAAATCTAAAGTTGATATATAATTATGTCTATCAATATTTAAAGGTATAAATGGACTTAAATAAATTTTATATTTAAATTTAGTAGGAATATATGGTGTTAAATCATCATTTAAAGCATGTAATCCCTCTAATAGTATTATACTATTTTCTTTTAATTTTATAATATTATTATGAAATTCTTTTTTACCAGTAACAAAATTATAAGTTGGAACATTTATTTCTTCACCTTTTAATAATTTTGTAAGATGATTATTAAGTAATTCAATATCCAAAGCATTTAAACATTCAAAATCATAATTACCATTTTCATCTTTAGGATTATCCTCTCTTTCAACAAAATAATCATCAGTTGATAAACAAATAGGATCATATCCTTTACTTCTAAGATAAGCCCCTAAAACTCTAGTAGTAGTTGTTTTACCACTGCTAGAAGGCCCAGCTATCATTATAAATCTTCTTTCATTATTTCTAAGTATTTCATCACTAGCTTTTTTAATTTGATCTGTAAATTGTAATTCACAAGATTCAATAAAACCTTTAATTTCACCATTACTAATTAAATTATTCAAATCAGAAACATAAGGTGTATTAAGTTTTTTAAGCCATGAAACTCCTTCATAAAAAACTTTAATTATATTTTCATGATGAACATATTCAGGTAATTTACCATTTGTTAAATTAGTTGGATATAAAATAATTAATCGATTATTACCTAAATATTTAAGTTCAAATTTATTAATAAATCTTGTACTACTAGGCATATCAACATAAAAATAATTAAGATAATCTTTTAATTTATATATTGTTACAATATTATTATAAATATGAACATTACTAGCCTTTTCTAAAGCTAAAGATTCTTGATAAAACTTAATAGCTTCCTTCTTTAATATATTATATTTTACAAAAGGTACATCTTCATTAATAATATTAGCCATTTCTTTTTTTATTTTTGATATATCTTCATTTGTAAATATTTTACTGCTTTTAATTTCTCCAAGCATACCTTTAGGAACACTATGAAGATAATGGATATCTGAACCTGGATATGCAGTTTTAATTGCTACCTCTAAAATAAACTTAAGTGCAGCCTTATACATTTTAGCTCCCTCAATAGAATTACAATCAAAAAATTCAATAACTTCATCTTCCATTATTTTATCATTTAAACTAAAAATTTGATTGTTTTTCTTTACCCCTAAAACTGAATCTTTAAGTTTAGAATATTTACTAATCTCTAAATATGTAGTTCCTTCTTGAACTTCCATTTTATGATTAATATCAAATGTTACACTTACCATATCTCTATACCCCTATTCTATTAATATATTATCATATTTTTAAGTTTTTGCAATAAATATTTGCATAAAATTTTATTTTTTTCACTATATATTATATAGGTGATCAAATGAATATAGTACCAACAGTAATTGAAAGAAGTAGTAATAAAGAATATGCCTATGATTTATATTCTAGACTTTTAAAAGATCGAATAATCTTTTTAAGTGGTGAAATTAATGATAATGTATCTAGTATTATTGTAAGTGAACTTTTATATTTAGATGCTAAAAGTCATGATGATATTTATTTATACATAAATAGTCCTGGTGGTTCAGTTACAGCAGGTTTAGCTATTTATGACACTATGAATTATATTAAAAGTGATGTAAGAACTATTGTAATTGGTATGGCAGCTTCCATGGGTGCATTCCTTTTATCAAGTGGTGCTAAAGGTAAAAGATGCGCTTTAAAAAATTCTGAAATTATGATTCATCAAGTCTTAGGAGGTGCCCAAGGCCAAGCAACTGACATTAAAATTCACGCTGAACATATATTAAAAATGAAAAAGAAATTAAATAATATATTAGCTAAAAATACTAATCAAACAATTAATAAAATAACTAAAGATTGTGAAAGAGATAATTATATGAGTGCTGAAGAAGCCTTAAAATATGGTTTAATTGATAAAATAATTTAAAAAAGCTATACCAAGTATAACTTTTTTCATTTACCTGCGGGATCATTTATAACTCGCACCACCCGGAAGCGATTAACATTGACGAACCAGGATCATTTATAGCTCGCACCACCTGGAAGCGATTAACATTGACCTACGGGATCATTTATAACTCGCACCACCCGGAAGCGATTAACATTGACGAACCAGGATCATTTATAG
>CANQMC010000103.1 GCA_947624855.1 uncultured Bacilli bacterium
CAATTTATTGGCAAAGAAACATTATAAAAACGGAAATAAGTTTAAAAAACGGAGATAACTCTGTTATTTTAGCATGCTAAAATTTCTCATTTATTAGTCAAAATTAAAAGACTTATTTCCGTTTCTTTGTTTTAAACCTGAAATAAGTCTAGTAAATTAAACAAATTTTTATAAACCTGCATTTAGTCTAAAAATTTGCGACTCTTAAAATAAAATTCGATAATTTAAAAAAGAAATAGAAAACTCCATCATAAGATGAAGTTTTTTTACATTTTCAACCAGGATCATTTATTAGTCGCCCCACCTGGAAGCGAAAAACATTGTCGCCTGGAATCATTTATTATTCGCACCGTCCAGAAGCGAAAAACATTTTCACACTTTTTCAAGTTCAATATAAGTATACTATATTTTTATGAAAATGACAAATAGTATATATTCAAAATTATAATTTTTAATAGTTTCAATAATATATTTTTCAATATATTACCTTTTGTTAATTTTTAATAATTCTTTTTGGTAAAACTGGTTTTAATTTATACAATTATTTTTATAAGTTAATTAATTTTAACTCTAATTTTCATAAAATTTTATAACATCATTATTTAAATAATTATTTGAATAAATGTAGAATGCTTTTATGGACTATTTGCTCCCCTTTTACGTATAGCGGCTTGTACCTACTATTTCATTTGAGATGAATAAAATAAAATTTATATAGATTTACTAATGACTAATGCCTTCTAATAATATTTAATTATACCACTTTCAGTTTAAAATTAAAACCTAGTTATTAAAACTAGGCTTTGAATGACCTAAAGCTTCAAAAGTTTTCTAGGCTCCACTCTTAAATATTATATTACTAAATTTAAAATTTATACATTAGGATAACCCATAACTCTTAAAATATTTTTTACACTTATTGAATTTAATTTTTTATCTAATTTTTTTATTTCTTTTTCTATTGATATAATTAAACTATTATATTGTCTTTTATCTAAAATATTTTGCATTGATTTTATCATCATATATAAATTTGTAAGATTATTTTTAGATTTATAATTAATATTTATTTCTTTAAATTTTATAGTATATTTATCTCTATAGCAAAATAAACGGTCATTATGAGCACAAATATTTCTAACATTAGTTAAACACCTTAATATTTGTTTTAATAAAACATCAGATATTTTGAATTTTTTAGCAATAATTTGCCTATCACTTTGTTTAAGCAAACCATAATAACTACTTATAATTCCAAAAGTTAAAATTTTAGTTAAAACAAATGGTGGAACAAATCCATAAGTATTCTTATAATGTGTAATAGCTAGATGAACACCATAATTTTTATTAATCTCATTGTTTATTTTATCAATTAACTTTTTTCTGACTTTTATACTAGCATTTCCATCTAAATTATTAATATCAAGATAATAATCGATACCATAAATACTTGCAAGATGATTGGCTAATAAAGATTTAATAATTGTTTCTATTTCCAAAGAATATTTTAAAATTATTAATTTAATATTTTTGTCAAATTCATATAAAGCAAATATTTCTTCAAAAGTAACATTAGGCAAATAACTATTATTAGAATCCTTAAAATTGTATTTGTAACTATTAACAATAGAATAGTAAGTATATTTTTCTAATCTTTTTAAAGCGAGATTTCTTTTATTAATAGTAACGTTCTTTGTTTCTAAATAATTTAGTAGTTCATCATTAGTTTTATATTGTTTCATTTAACCTCCTGAAATAAAAATGACCTAGGGCTTCAAAAGTTTCCTAGGCACTACTCGAATTATAGTATACCATACTTATATAAATTAAGTCAATACAAAACTATTTTAAATATTAGATTGATTTAACGATTTTATTTTTTATAACTTACTTATTAATCCATTTATAAAAACGTTCATTAAATTTGATATATTTTTATAAGTTAATTAATTTTAACTCTAATTTTCATAAAATTTTATAACATCATTATTTAAATAATTATTTGAATAAATGTAGAATGCTTTTATGGACTATTTACTGTCCTTTTTACGTATAGCGGCTTGAGCGGCTGCTAATCTAGCTATTGGAACACGATACGGAGAGCATGATACATAATCTAAGCCTACATTTTCGCAAAATTCAATACTTGATGGTTCGCCTCCATGTTCACCACAAATACCAAGTTTAATATTAGGATTAGTTTCTCTACCTTTTTCACTTGCCATTTTTACTAATAAGCCTACACCTTTTTGATCTATTTTAGCAAATGGATCATTTTCTAAAATATTTTTAGCATAGTAATCTTTTAAAAATTTAGAAGCATCATCTCTTGAAAAACCATAAGTCATTTGAGTTAAATCATTAGTTCCAAATGAGAAAAATTCGGCTTCTTTAGCTATTTCATCAGCGGTTAAGGCCGCTCTAGGAATTTCAATCATTGTTCCTATTTTATATTTTAAATTACTATTATTTTCTTTAATTATTTGATCAGCTGTTTCTCTTACAATGTTTTTAAGATAAGCAAGTTCATTTCTTTCACCTACTAAAGGAATCATTATTTCTGGAGTTACTTCTATTCCTTCTTTACTTACATTAATGGCAGCTTCTATAACAGCTCTAGTTTGCATTTTAGCAATTTCAGGATAAGTTATAGCAAGTCGACAACCACGATGACCCATCATAGGATTAAATTCTTTTAAAGATTCAATTCTTTCTTTTAAAGCTTCAAAACTCATATTTAAAGATTCAGCTAATGGTTTTATTTCTTCATCAGTATGAGGTAAAAATTCATGTAATGGTGGATCTAAGAAACGAATATTGACACTGTAAGGAGCCATTGCTTTAAATAATTCCTCAAAATCATTTCTTTGATATGGTAAAATTTCAGCTAAAGCAGTCTCTCTTTGTTCTAAGGTTTCAGCAGTAATCATTTTTCGAAAATTAAAGATTCGAGATTCTTCAAAAAACATATGCTCAGTACGACATAAACCAATACCTTCTGCTCCAAATTTTCGAGCTTGTGTTGCATCTTTTTTATTATCAGCATTGGCTCTTACTTTAAGACGACGAATACTATCAGCCCAAGACATAAAGGTTTCAAAATCACCACTTATATTTGGTTCTTCAGTTTTAATTAAACCATCATAAACTTTACCAGTTGAACCATCAATACTTATTTCATCACCTTCATGATAAACTTTACCATTTTTAGTTGTTAATGTCTTAGCTTCTTCATTTATAATTAAATCGCCACATCCTGAGACACAACATCTACCCATTCCTCTTGCAACAACGGCAGCATGTGAAGTCATTCCTCCCCGAATTGTTAAAACTCCTTCAGCATGATTCATACCTTCAATATCTTCAGGTGAAGTTTCTAAACGAACTAAAATTGTTTTTTCACCATTTTGAGCATGTTCCGTTACACTTTCGGCTGTAAAATATATTTTACCAGCACCCGCTCCAGGTGAGGCCGCAAGACCAGTTGCTATTACTTCACCATTTTTTAATG
>CANQMC010000104.1 GCA_947624855.1 uncultured Bacilli bacterium
ATCTGATAATTTATAGTATGTTTTTAAAAGTAAGTATTTAAACATTCTTATTACATCTTCACTTGTTCTTCCCATTGTTGTTGAATATTTATCTTTTAACATTTCTACTACAAATGAAAAATCTACCATTTCATTTAATTGTCTCCAAAAATTATCTTTTTCAATTAAGATATCATATAATTCAATATGATTACTAAAACTTAATTCTAATTGGTTACTTCTCTTTAACATACTATCACCATTGTCCTTATATATCTATTATACCAAAATAAAAGACTACTGTCTTTCTTTACAGCAATCTTTGTCTACTTTTTCAGCAATCTCCCTAAATAGTCTCTTTTTTTTTATACTATAAATCAAGATGTTTTAATAAATTTTTGGTATGGGCTACTTTAAAATAACCCATATAACTAGCTTTTACTTGATTATAATTAGGAGCTTTAATCTTTTTTAATTTTCGCATTTTTCGTTTAATTCTTCTTTTTGTATCTGAATTGATTTTAATTATTAACTTTTTTTCTTTTAATAAAAATTGATAACCTAAAAAACCAAAACCATGATTTAAATCATAAATATGAGTTTTATTATTTAATTCAAGTTTAAACTCTTTTAATTTATTTTCAATTTGAATTTTTAATTCTTTTAAATGTTCTTTATTAGTATCAAAAATTATAAAATCATCCATATATCGTATATAATATTTACAATAAAGTTTTTCTTTTATATAATGATCTAAATCATTTAAAAAATAAATAGCTAATAATTGAGATGTCATGTTTCCAATAGGTAAACCTTTACCTTTTTTATATCTTGGTATTTTATTTAATTCATCTATTTTTTTATCTTTATCTAAAATATTTAATTTTGATATTCTTTCTTTTTCTTTTTGAACTACTTTATCTATTTCTTTATTTACATATTTTTCATCAGTAGAATTAATTATATTTTCAAGTACTCTATAGATTTCAGGATCAGTTGCAAATCTTTTTATTTTTTCTAATATTAATTCATGATCTATACTATAAAAATATTTTTTAATATCACATTTTAAACAATATATTTTAGCATTATTAATTTTTAATTTATTAATATATTTTTTAACATATCTAATACCTTCTTTAGTTCCTTTATTAATGCGAGTAGCTACATTTTGGGCAATTAAATGAGGATATATGCCTGGTTGTAATACATATTTACTAAATAAGTGATTTACTACTTTATCACTCATTATTTCACTCATTATAATTCGATATTTTGGTTCATGAACTAGAAATATGTTATATTTACTATGGGAATATTTTTTATTTTTTAAAACTTGAAATATACTTATTATATTACTAGAATAAAATAATTCAAATTTATGTAATTTACCACGATTTTTAGTATTTGAACGAATAACTTTATACATTTCTTCTATTTTAACGGTATCAACTAAATCATTATATTTAACACTTGGTTTCGTTTCTAATGAGTCCATAAGCAATTTTACGTATTTCAATTATAAATAAGGCTATTGATTCAAATTTCTTTTTGCTGATAATCCGTTTTTCAAAAGAAGTTGCAAGATAAAAATCGAGCATTGATAATTTGATAATTAAATCTTTTAGATTTTTAGTTTTAATTCGTTCTATATCATTAATACTATATGAAAATATTAATTCAATTAATTCATACATGTTTTTTTCAATATTTTGTTTTAATATAACTTCACTTTTAGGATAATTTATTAATTGTTTATTTATGTATGCTATAGTTTTTTTAGTATTATTTAATAAAGCAAAATTAGAGTTCATCTATAAACTCCTTAATTAGTTTATAATTTGCTTCTTCTTTTTTAACTTTTATTTCAATCGTAGACATTAAATTATTTATCATATTCATAATTATTGCATTTCTTTTAGCTATTTTTAATATATTTAAATATTCATTAGCATTTTTAGTTTCTAATATATAAGCATAATCATCTATAACTTCAATTAAATTGATATTATGACGATTTAAAACACTTTTAACTTTCGCTTTAGCATTTAAAGGAAAGCCTACTTTATTATCTCTTATTTGATAATTAAATAAATGATTTAGAATAAATGCATCTTCTTCAAATGAATAATAAAAATTACCTGATTTAATTAGTATTACATATTCTTTATACATTTCTTTGTATTTTAAATATTTATCAACGGTTTTTATATTAATCCCTCCCTACAAACGTAGTTAAGATAATACTGCTCTCATAACTAAGATAAATATTTGTAATCATAATATATTATTTTTACATTATAAATATATATTAGATAAAGAAATTTGTCAATAAAAAATTGTTTTCTTTTAGCAAACTTTGTCTAAAAAATTAATTATGTTAATAAGTAGTTAATAGTATTTAAAAATTAGACATTTTATTTACTATTTTCGACAAATAAAAGAGCATCTTCTAAAGTATCAGCATTTGCGATAAAAAGATTACGATGACAAAATTTAGCAGTTTTTATTTGACTTACTTTTTGAAGTTCTGTATTTCTAAGACCAGCCCATTTAGCATTTAATGGTATTTTACTTATAGTACTTTTATAAGATATTGGAACAGTATGAGTAGTATATCCTCCACGGTTAGATGGATATATAACAAAATCTATATCTTTAGCAATATCTAAATAAAAGATAGCATATTCATATGGAATAAATTCTTTTAATATTAATACTCGATTTTGAATATTAAGATTATTTTTAAGTTTATTTATGGTTTCAACTTTTATAAGACAATCTTTTAATATTTTATCAAATAATTCACTAGCAAACGCTACAGCTTCTAAAAAACATGTATTTTCTTCTTCATTAGTATTTGGGCGATATAGTTTTATTAAATCATCAATTAAATAAATATTAAATGAACTTTCTATAGAAAATTCCCCATTATCTACAGCATCTATTTGAGTTACTAATAAATCATCAAATATTTTAAATATATCTTCTTTATTTGGTAATTTAAGTTTTTCTAAATATTTTAATCCAAAAGAATTCCAAAGTAAACCAAAACCACTGTAAGTAAGTCCATTTGGTCTTTTTTTAGCATCTTTTTGATGATGATCATATAATCCACCACCAATATCATATGCTAGTTTACTTCCATCATCTATATATTCTTTTAATCTTATTAATGTAATATTGCCATATAATTTTTCTAAAAATGCTGTACTAAATACATCATCAGCATGAAAATTTCCAGCATGTGTTATAAATTCTGCTTTATTTATATCATTTGTTATTGTTATCATTTTTAAGCCTCTTTCTTTGTTATAAAATAATTATACATATAATAATATTAATTATCAAGAGAAAATAATATTTAAAAAGAACAAAGAGAAAATAATATTTAAAAAGAACAACAATTAATCAAAAGTTGTTCTAATTACTGCCCCTATATAAATTTGAAACATTAATAAAATAAATAATATAATTAGATAAATATATAAGATAATATATAATAAAC
>CANQMC010000105.1 GCA_947624855.1 uncultured Bacilli bacterium
TTTAAAAATCCTTCCTATGTATATTTATATTTTATCATAGAAAGGATTATCTTTACACAAAGTTTTTTACAGTCTCATAACAGCAGATGAAGTAGCATTTGCAGGGGGAGTATATGGAACTAATAATACAGATTTTTACTTATACACAAATCAATATTATTGGACCATGTCTCCGTATGCCTTTAGCTACGGCGGTGCTAGCGTGTTCTACGTGGCTAGCGATGGCTGGCTCAACGGCAGCTACGTGTACAGCGCTAATGGTGTGCGCCCTGTTATAAATTTAAAAGCTGATGTAACTATATCAGGTTCTGGAACTACTAGTTCGCCATATACAGTTTCTTAATTTTGAATTTATATAAAAAAAGATAAGATGTAGGTTATTTCTTATCTTTATTTTTTATATAATCACAAATTATTTGAGCAGCTTTATCAGGTCCAATTGAAGAATCAATACATAAATCATAATTATCCATATCTTTCCAATCATTACCAGTTACAATATTATAATAATTAGCTCTAGCTTTATCAGATTTATTAATGCTTTTCTTAGCTTTATCATAAGGATCATTATACATTTCCATTACTTTATTTATTCTATAATCTTTATTAGCATAAATAAATATATTAACTGTATTTTCATAATCTTTTAAAATATAATCTGCTGCTCTACCTACAATAACACAAGTACCATTATCAGCAATTTTTTTAATTATCTTATCTTGAGCTTTAATAGCTTCTTGCACAGGAGTAGTACTAACATATAAATCATACATTATTGAAGGTGATTTTTGATTTATTTTAGATACATATTCTTGAGCAAGACCTGATTCTTCAGCAGCTAAAGCCGTCATTTCTTTATAATAATAAGGAATATTTAATTGTTTAGCTACTAATTGACCAATATATTTACCTTGAGATCCATGCTCTCTAGCAATAGTAATAATAACTCCAGGTTTACTTGGTTTAATAACAACTTCATTTTTAACAGGTTTATCTTCCACAACTAATGATTTATTAAATTTAACAATTGTTGGAATGGTAACTAAAAGGCCAATAACATCCGCGATAGGAGCAGCCCAAAGAATACCAAGTATACCCATAAAATGAGGTAATATTAATACTAAAGGTACAAAACAAATTAAATCTCTAATTAAAGATATAATTGCTGATTTAACAGGTTCTCCAACTGCTTGAAAGAAAATTGAAGTCATTTTGATAAAACAAGTAAAAGAAATTAATAATAAGAATATTCTAAAAGTCATTCTTGCAAATTCATTATATAATTCTGATTGAGCACCAAATATACCAATAATTAAATCAGGACAAATCTCAAATATTAAAGTAGCAATTATAGTTATAATAATAGTTAATTTAGTAATTATTTTAAAAGTTTCTTTAACTCTATCATATTTTTTAGCACCGTAATTATAACCTAAAATTGGTTGACCACCCACTATGATACCAATAATAATATTAATAACAATTGAAAATACTTTCATAGCAATTCCTACTACAGCAATAGGAATATCAGCTCCATATTCACTTTTCATTCCATATTTAACTAATGATAAATTACAAACTAAAGAAACAATAACAATAGCAAGTTGAGTAATTAAAGTAGAAACACCAAGTTTAATTACATTACTAAATACTTTCATATTTATTTTAAAACTATCCCATTTTAATTTAAAAGTTTTTGTTTTAAATAAATAACTAAAAGCAATAAAGAAAGAAACCATTTGTCCAATAATTGTAGCCCAAGCAGCTCCCTTAATTCCCATATCTAAACCAAATATAAAAATAGGATCTAAAATTATATTAATAATCGCACCCGATAAAGTAGCAATCATTGAATATAAAGGATTACCATCCGCTCTAATAACCCCTGTAAAAGAATTAGTTAACATATAAAAAGGCATAAAACATAATATAATTGTAAAATAATCTCTAGCATAACCAATACTTTCGCTACTAGCTCCAAATAAATATAATAATTTATCCATTCCTAAAAAGCCAATTACTAAAAATATTATACTAATAATAAAAGTAAATGTTAAACTATTACCAATTGCTTTATGAGCTTGTTCTGTATCTTTTTTACCTTGACAAATACTTAAAAAAGCTGCTGAACCATCGCCAAAACACCAAGCAAAAGCCATAAAAATAACAGTAAGTGGAAATACAACGGTTGTTGCCGCATTACCTAAATAACCAAGACTACTATTACCAATAAATATTTGATCCACTATATTATAAAGTGAACTAATAAGAAGTGATAATATACAAGGTATAGAGAACTTAAATAATAATTTACTTATCTTTTCTTCTCCTAAAAATTTGTTGTTTTCTTCATTCATTATAATCCCTCTTTCTAAATTTTTAGTCAAAAATAAAACGCCTCACTCCTAAAAAGTTCCTCGTTTTTTTAACGTACTTATCCATTTTATGCAAAATTTTGAATTTTGTCAAGCAATAAAATAAGCATTTTAAAAATTTTTTAATTATATACTCTTGACAAAATCAACAAAAATGATTATTATAGATAACTATCGAATCAGGGAGGGTTTTAAATGAAAAAGTTTTTAACAATTTTATTATGTTTAGGTGCTGTTTTAATACCAAATAATGCTAGTGCTAAAACTTATAGTTTTGATGGATACTATTGTGATGAAAAAGAAGATTTAGGAGATGGAACATTTAGATTAACATGTCATTTATTAGCAACTACAGATTTTGAAGTAAATCATGTTGAAGGTTCATTAATCTTAAAAAATGTAACTTTAGAAAGCATTAAAACAACTAGTGATTGGGCTAACGAAAATGGTTTAGCAAATGATGTAAGTTTTACATCTGATACTTCTCACAGTGGTTCATTTAGTATTGCTGATTTAATATTTACTGGTAACTTAAGTGATACTGAATGTGAAGCAAGTTTTATGCCAACTTTAGCTGAAAAAATAACTGAAAACTTTATGTGTGCTATAATTGATAATGAATATTATGGTAAAAATGGTACTCATGTAACTGAAGAAGAATATTTTGAACAATGTTGTGATTATGTTTGTAGTGTTGTAGATAACAAATATTATTTCAATTCCCAAGGTAAATCAGTAAGTTACGATGAATTCCTTAATGATTGTTCTACAACTGAAACAATTGAATCAAATGTTGGTATTCCACAAACAGGTATTGATTATGGATTAATAATTATTCCAATTGGTATAGCAGCTATAGTAGCAATAATTAAAATTAGCAAGAAAAATACAAAAATTTATAAAATATAGTTGCAATATTTAGATAATATGATATAATTTATATTATCTAAGCTATGCAGGTGTAGTTTAATGGTAGAGCTTCAGCCTTCCAAGCTGATAACGTGGGTTCGATTCCCATCACCTGCTCCAGTGACGTTTCTGTTCGAACTTTTATAGTTTGAACTTAAATATATAATCAATCCGTTCGGGTTGAT
>CANQMC010000106.1 GCA_947624855.1 uncultured Bacilli bacterium
ACAAACATTAAGAATCTATGGTGAATGGAATGAACGGATTCAAAGAGAAGCAGCACGAGAAGAAGCTAAAGAAGAAGCAACTAACCAAAGAAACTATGATATAGCTAAAAATTTACTTAATCTAAATACTGATGTAAATACAATATCAAAAGCAACAGGTCTATCTATAAATGATATTAAAAATATTAGATAAAAAAAATCAAGTAGTTTAATTACTATTTGATTTTTTGGATTAAAAAAATAAAAAAAGGAGTGAAGAGTTAATGGAATTTAGTAAATGGATAGACGAATATGTCAATGATGAACAAACATTAAGAATCTATGGCGAATGGAATGAACGAATTCAAAGAGAAGCAGCACGAGAAGAAGCTAAAGAAGAAGCAAGCTATGATATAGCTAAAAAATTATTAGCAACTGGAGCAGATACAAATTATGTTCATGAAATAACAGGTCTATCTATAAATGATATTAAAAATATTAAATAAGAAGGTCAAATGAAAAATTTGACTTTTCATTTACTTAATTATTTGATAAAATATTATAAAGAAGGTGTAGTAGATGCCAGAAAATAATTCTAATAATAATAATCAAACTGAAAATATAAATGCGGTTAATTATAATCCTAATCGTCCCCAAGCTAAAAGACAAGTTAATTATAGATCAAATACCGAATCATCTACTATTGAACCACCAAAAGAGAATAAAGTATCTAATAATCAAAAAAAAGATTCATTTATATCCAATTCTCCAACTAAAAATAATGAACAAAAATTTAATCAACCTGAACAAATTTCAAATGATAAACCAACTACTGAATCAAATAAAAATGATTCTATTGAAACTCGAGATAATACATTAAATCCTCTTAAAGCTTTAAAACAAAATTTAAAAGGTAGAAAAAATCAAAATGAACATACCAAAAGTAATTTTCGAAGAAATAATTCATTTAATCAAAATATAAATACTAATGAAGAAGAATCTTTAAATGATGATAAAAATAACGAAAATAATGAAAATCAAGATAATGAAGAAAACAACCAAAATAATGAAAATATAAATAATTCAGAAAACCAAGAAAATGAAAATATTCAATCAAGCTCTCCCACATTACCTCCACTTACTAATACCAATGATAATGATAATAATAAAGATAATAATGAACAAAAAGATTTAATAACAGATGTTTATAAGAAATTTATAAAATATAATAAATATAAAATAGCTATAATAGGCGGAATAATATTTTTATTTTTAATTATTTTATTTGCTTTAATGGGAGCTAGTGTAGATACTTCAGAATTATCGGCAAATTTATCAGGATGTTCTAGTGAATTTTGGTGGCCAATTGGAGTAGGAGAACCAACTTCAAGTGGCGTATATACGGAGGAACCTGTTAATTATACAAGGATTTCTTCGCCTTTTGGGCCAAGATCTTTAGGATACCATTATGGAGTTGACATACCAGCACCAACTGGAACTCCTATAGTAGCAGCATTAGATGGCACGGTAACATATTCAAATGTAATGGGAACTTGCGGTAATGCAATTGAGATTACGCATTCAAATGGTATAATAACTCGTTATTGTCACGCTAGTAAATTAATTTCAAAAGTTAATGATGTTGTTGCTCAAGGGACCAAAATAGCAGAAGTTGGGTCAACAGGTAGATCAACAGGACCTCATTTACATTTTGGAGTTAAAGTGAATGGTGAATTTGTTAATCCTTTAGATACATATATAAAAGTAGATAATTTGAGACCACAATGTAATGTAAGAGATAATAATATAGATGATGGTATTTTATCATTAACAACACCAACTTTGACTAAAAGTGAATTTGTAAATAAAATGGAAAATTATTGTATGACTAGTAAAAATAAAAATTTTTGCAACAATTTTTCTTCTCGTGCAAGTAGCCTATATGATTGGGGTCAAAAATATAATGTAAATCCTGAGCTAGTGGTTGTAACTGCTGGTAGAGAAGCAGGGTGGAAACCATGCTCATCTGGAAATTATAATATGTGGGGATTAGGAATATCAAATGGTAAGGGATGTAGTGCACATGTCATTAGAAGCATAGAACAAGGATTTAAAGAATTAGGTGAATTATATCAAGAATACACTACAGGATCAAGTGCTACATTGATTAATAATCGATATAAAGAGAGATTAGCAGCCGGATGTGATGAAGGCGGTTATGGACCTCCTGGCTCATTTTTAGGAATGTTATCAATATATGGTTGGTTAGGAACGTATCGAGCTAATCCTGGAAGCTATGGTTCAGGAGGGTGTGTATATTTAAAAATAATCTATGGTAGTAACTATAGCCTTTGTGGCCCAAGTAATAAATGTGCAAGTGTAAACGGTGGACCAGGCTGTCAAAAAACAACAGTTTGTGAACAATCAGATTATACAAAATATAGTGCAAAAATAACATTAAATATTTGGAATAATGTTTTTGGAGGATAAAATGGATAAAAATAGAAAAAAAGTATTAATATTTGTTTTTTCATTAATAATAATTATATCATTATTAGCATTAATATTATCTTATATAAATAAAAATGAAATATCTGAAAATAAAGAAAATAATATTGAAGAAAATAATAATAACAATGTTATAGATAATAAAGTTATTGAAGAAATAAACATTAATTTAGAAGAATTACTTGATTTAACACTTTATAATTCTGTTAATACAACTATGTTAAACATTTATAACAATTTATATAATAATAATTTACCCCTTAAGATTTTTAGTGAAGAATACAGAAAAATAAATAATATAAATAAAGAAAATATTGTAGAGCTATTTAGTAATACTGAAGAAGATTTAAGTTTTAGAGTAAAAGAAGCTTACTATGGAAATCAAGATGAAAATTACTGTGTAATATTTAATGGCTACACTTATTCTAATGATGTTGATGGCTCACCAGTTATAATAAATAAAAACAAATATTTTGTAATGCATATAAATATGAATAATTATAAATTTAACATTGAGAATATAACTGAAAATACATTTGATAATATTAAAAATGCTAAAAAATACACTACCTATAATGTTATATCTGGAGGGGATTTTAAATATCAATTTTTAAATGAAAAGAGTTTAAATGAAATGTACTTTAATAATATTAAAAATAATATGTTTGCTAATCCAGATTATATTTATGAAATTTTAGGTGAAAATACAAAAAATACTTATTTTAAAAATTTACAAGAATTAAAAAATTATATTAATAACAATATGACAAAGATAAGTGAATCTACACTTAAAAATTATACAAAAGTAGACAACAAATATATTATTACAGATAATAATGATAATATTTACGAAATTACATATAAAAGTATTTTTGATTTTACATTTGATATACGTTTAAATAATTTATATTATTAAAATGATTCGGGAGATATGATTAATTTATTG
>CANQMC010000107.1 GCA_947624855.1 uncultured Bacilli bacterium
ACATCCTTTCTATCCCAAAACCCCCTAAGAAGTGATGAAATAAATAAGAGATCATTTAGTAGACGCCACGTCCTAACACATATAAATATCATAAAATAAAAGTTAGATTATGTAAAGAAAAATCGATCGACTAAATTCGACATTTTTTTGTGAATAAATTACTTCTTTTTTTTGCTTAATTTACATAGGAATTAAAGGGAGGATATTATGTTTAATAACTTTGGATTTATTGGTAGTAAAATACTTAGAATGGCTGAAGAAGAAAGATATAGTTTAAGTCATCCTTATGTTGGAAGTGAACATTTATTATTAGCTTTATTAAAAGTAGATACTCCACTTAAAAAGAAGTTAGAAGAGTATAATTTAACTTATAAAAATTTTAGAGAAGAATTAATTAGTATTGTAGGTATTCCAAAAAAGAATATGGAAGTAAATTTATATACACCACTTTTAAAAAGAATTTTAAGTAGTGCTTTAAGTGATGCTAAAGAAAATAATAAAGGTAATGTTACTGAAAATCATTTACTTATAGCATTACTTGATGAAGGTGAAGGTATTGCTATTAGAATATTAATTGGGATGGATATAAATTTAGATGATTTATATGATGAACTTAAAGTTAAACCTACTGAAATTGTTAATAATAAATTAGAAATATTTAATATTGGGAATGTTTTAAATGATAAAGTTGAAAGTTTTGATAAAGTTATTGGAAGAGAAAAAGAAATTAATAATTTAATTGAAATATTACTTAGAAAAAAGAAAAGTAATCCTTTATTAATTGGTCCAGCAGGTGTTGGTAAAACGGCAATAGTGGAAGAACTTACAAGAAGAATTAAAAATAATGAAGTACCTGAAGCTTTAGAAAATAAAATTATCGTGGAACTTTCAATGGGTGATTTAGTAAGTGGAACTAAATATCGAGGTGAATTTGAAGAGCGACTTACTAAAATTATTAAAGAGGTTATTAAAAATAAAAATATTATTTTATTTATTGATGAAGTGCATACAATGGTTAATGCTGGAGGAGCAGAAGGGGCGATAAATGCTAGTGATATTTTAAAACCATATTTAGCTAGAGGTAATATTAAAGTTATTGGGGCTACTACTACTAGAGAATATGAAAAATATATAGCTAAAGATAAAGCTTTAGAAAGAAGATTTGAAACTATTAAAGTTTTAGAACCTAATAAAGAAGAAACAGAATATATTATTAAAGGATTAAAAGATAGTTATCAAAAACATCATAAAATTAAAATAAGCGAAAAAAATATTAAAGATATTGTAGAATATGGTGATAAATATTTAAAAAATAAAAAAAATCCTGATAAAACAATTGATTTATTAGATAGTGTATGTGCTTATGTTAAAAGAAAAAATGTTAATAAAGAAAATATTAAATCTTTAAATAAAGAATTAAAAGAACTTACTTTAAAAAAAGAAGGTTATGTAATAAATAAAGATTATGAAAAAGCTTTAGATATATGTGTTTTAATTAATGAAATTGAAGATAAAATTAAAAAAGCTAAAAGTACAAATAATGATATTATAACAAAAGAAGATATTTTAAAAGTTATAGAAACTAAAAGTAGTATACCTATGTTTTTAAATAAAGAAGAAATACTTGATAAGCTTAAAAATATTTTAGAAGAAAATATAAAAGGGGAAGATGAGGCGCTTCAAAAAATACTTGATAATTTAAAAATGTATTTTTTAAAAGAAAATAATTTAAAACTTTTATTAGTAGGGCCAAGTGGAGTTGGTAAAACTTCTTCAGTTAAATTAATTAGTAAAGCTTTAAATAATAATTTAATTAGATTAGATATGAGTGAATATAATTTAGAAACTTCGGTTAATAAATTAATTGGGGTTTCTCATGGTTATGTTGGTTATGATGATGATTATATTTTTAATAAAGTTAAGTATAATCCTTATTCTATAATATTAGTTGATGAAATTGAAAAGGCTCATCCTAGTGTGCTCAATTTATTTTTACAAATTATGGATGAAGGTTTTATTCATGATTCTCATGGCGAAATAATTGATTTTTCACATACTTTAATATTTATGACTTCTAATGCTTTTAAAAATACTAGTGTAGGATTTTTAGAAAATAAAAATAATTTAAATGAAACTTTTAGTGAAGAGTTTTTAGGTAGATTTGATGATATAATTAATTTTAATAATTTAAGTAAAGAAGATATTAAAGAATATATAATGAATAAAATAGAAAATAAAAATATTGATTATGATCAATTATTAAAAGAAATTAATTATGAAAAGTATGGTTTTAGATATGTTAATAAAGTAATTGATAAATATAATTTTAAAATAAAAAATTAACTGGTTTATACCAGTTTTTAAATGCCTAAATCAAATTTCATTTGAGGATTTTGAGTTCTTATTTTTTTTAGAGGATAGTCAGTTATAGTAATATCATCTACAGTAAAATCATAAAAATTAGTTTTATTAGGATTTAGTTCTATTTTAGGATTACAATTTATGGGTTCTCTTTTTAACATTTCTTTTGCTTGTTCTATGTGGCGGTCATATATTTGAATATTACTATAAAACCAAGTAAATCTACCGGGAGTATAACCTGTATGTCGCGCGACTAAATAAAGAAAAATTAAATATTGAACTTGATTAATACAACCAGCAGTTAAAAAATCACTGGAACGTTGAAATAAACACATGTCTAAATAATCTATTCCATCATTTCCATGTCTTACATTCCAAACTGTTTGATAAGCACAGGGTTTTAAGCCGTGATTTTCTTTAAAATCTTCAACTTGCCACATATTTATTATATGTCTTCGACCATCAGGATCATTTTTGATTCCTTCAAGTAAATCTTTCATTAAATGATGACGTTTAACAGTTTCGCCATAACATGAACCAATAGTGCGATTACCTATATCCCATTCATCCCACCAAGTTACATTATATTTTTTAGCTAATAAATCTAAATTGTTTGATTCATCTTGATATATCCATAAAAGTTCACCAATTGCACTTTTTATAGCGATTGGTCTTAAAGTTATTAAAGGACTTTCACCTTTAGTTAAATCATAAGTCATCATGCCATGATTAACACTTAAAGTATGAGCAGGTGTGCCATCACTATATTTAGGTCGAGGATTAAGATCTTTACATCCTTCATTTAATATTCTTTCAATTAATTCTTTAGTATATATATCTCCTTTAGTACCATTCATATTACTACCTCCAAATTTATTATAATTTATTATAATTTTTTTAGCAAGCTTTATAAGTAATAATTTTTATAAATAAAAAAATTAAAGTGTTTACTTTAGCATTTAAAAATTATTTTAATTATGATAAACTTATATTAAGTATTTAATAATATAGTAAAATTATATTTAATAAAAATTTACTAACCATATAATTTTTTT
>CANQMC010000108.1 GCA_947624855.1 uncultured Bacilli bacterium
ATAATCTAATCCTCTCCAACATGACGAACCACTGGCACTTGTAATTATACTCATCTAAAATCATTACTCCTTCATCTCTATAATTTTTTCTTTTTATTTCCTTCTAATTGAATGAATTACTAATTAATTTTTCTTAATAATATCAAAAATGTAAAAACTTTATCTAAATTATAAAATTCAACACTTCTTTTAACATTTTTATTTCCTTCTTGGAATAAGTTGAATTTTTATCTATTTCTTTCTTAAGATGTTTACTATTGCTATCTACTTATATTACTTTCTTCTTCTAACATTTTTATCTCTATTCCAATAACTCCATATTTTTCTTGTTCTTCCTTAGAATAATATCTTTCCATATCTTTAGGATTTGCAATATCATCTTTATCATATCCTAACAATATTTTATCAAAATGTTTATATAATTCATCAAAATTTGCATATTTATACAATTTTACTATTTCAACTAATATAGTTTCCATTGTAGTTTTATTTGTAAATTTAATCAAATCTTTTTCTTTCAATAATTGTCTTTTTTCATCATTTAATCTCATTTCTATTGTTTTAGTTCCAGCCTTTATGCAATTAAATGGCTTATTATTTAAATTCATATTATATTTCATAATTAATCTCCATAAATTTTAATTTATTATTTTTTATAATTATAGTCCCATAGACTTAATTTTCCATTTACTTCAATGGGACTTATTTCTTTAATATTTTCCAATTTAAATCCATATCCATCCCAATTATTTTTATTTATTAATCCTTTATATACAATTGGATCTTTTTTATACAATTCTTTGGCAAATTTTTCATCAACATATATACAATCTGTAATAGTTGCTTGGGCAATTATTTTACCAACTGGATATTTTAAATTTAAATATTTGAATCGTTCCATTGCTTTTATATCAATTCCCTTACCTGCGTGTATCAATATATCTCCGCGATATTTAGTTTTCCAAGTTCTAAACTCATATTCTTTATAACCTTTTGCAATTAATGTTGCCCATGGTTGTTTAATTGTTATTACTTTCATATTTATCCTTCATTTTTTTCTTCAATTAATTTTTCATTATCTATATATTTATAATTTAAAGAGTTAGTTTCAGTTACAACTGTTCTGCCTAATTCTTTTTCTAAACTATCTCTTGTTATTTTAGCTATATTTCCTCCCCGCTTAGCAATTTCTTTATTTTGTTTTAAACCATAAGGCTTATGTTCTTTTGCAAGTTCACGAGTGGCAATTTCACCTAAATCAGTAAGAGCAACTTCTATATCTGTCATATTATCTCTTAAAGATTCTTTTCTAAGTCCTTTAAATTTTTTGTATTCATTGGCTTTCATGCCAGACCAAGATTTATATATTTCATTTGTTAATATTCCATATTCATAATCTTTAGTAATTCCACTTTCTTTCCAAATATCAGTTAATTTAAACCTATCGACTATTCCGGATAGTCTTGCTTTAATCCATTTATCATCATATCCACGTTTACGATAATATCCTACTGCTCTATTAACAGCAATTTCAGGATCAAATACTTCGTCAATTCTTTCACTTCCTAAATTGGCAAGCCACATTTTAAAAGGTTCTGCTTTATTTGATGGAACTGATTCAATAAGTCTAAATATTCCTTTAGTATCTAAAACATCCGTGTTATAAAATTTTCCATCTTTTGCTTTTAACTTCAGTTGACTACATTTTGTAGTCAACTCAGATCCTTCTTTTTTCAATCTTAACTTTAGTACAGACCAATATTTTCTAGCATTACTGCTATCAGTTAATGCATTTATAACATCAACAACACTAAAATAATATTCTTCTTTATCACTATCCCAAATACTTCTTATTTCTTTACCTTCAAAAAGATTTGAAATTGTTTCTAATTTGTTTTTCAAAATTACCACCTACTTTCTTATTTGCGTTACATTAAAAAGAAAAATATTAAGTTCAGTCTTTATTTTTAAAACCGTCGAATAAGACGGAATTAAAATTTAGATTATAATTGATTACCAAGTATTTAAAAACTTTATAATTATTCTATTTTTTAATCAATCGTGGGTGATATCATTAAATTTTGATTTTTTTATTTTTCAAAATTCATACGTTAAACTTTTTATTATCTAACACTACCAAATTTTTTAAAAGGATAGATAATAAAACTAGTAGTACCTTTTATTTCATCTTTTTTGATTTTACCAAAAACACGACTATCTAGGGAAATAGGACGATTATCACCTAAAACAAAATATTCATCTTTATTTAATTTAACTTTATCAATATCATAAGTTACTTCATGACCAAATTCATCTTTTATTTTTTTATCATTAATATATATTTTATTTCCTCTTATTTCAACTGTTTCTCCTGGAAGACCAATAACTCTTTTGATTAAATTATCGTTTTCTTCATCAATTTTTAAAACAACTATATCAAAGCGATCAATATGACCTAATTTATTTAGAATCATTACTTCATCACCTTTTAAGGTTGGATACATACTATTTCCATTTACTTTTACAGGAGTTACAATAAATGTTCTTATTAATACTACAATTAAAATAATAATTACATATGGAAGTATACTTTTTAAAAATTTCATTTTTCATCACCTTTTTAAACATTATTAATAGTATCACTTTTTTTTATTTTCTTCAACTCTTTAATTTTAATTTTTTAGATAAATAAAAAAGAAACTATAATATTAATTTCTTTCTTTAACACGGTATTCTTTACGCATACCTTTAATAAAGTTAAGTTTGGCACGTCTTACTAAACCTTTTTTAACGACAACTATTTTATCAATTGTTGGAGCGTTAACTGGGAAAATACGTGTTACACCAATTCCACCAGATTTTTTTCTTACTGAGAAAGTTTCAGAAACTCCTTTACCTTTTTTAGCTACTACTAAGCCTTCAAAAGCTTGGATTCTTTCTTTTTTACCTTCTTTTACCCATACATCAACACGTACTGTGTCTCCTACTCGAAATTCTGGTGTGTCTTTTTTAATATGACGTTCATTTATCTTATCTACTAGATTAGCCATTATTACACATCCTTTCTAAATTTATTTTTACCACAATCATATATTTTAACAGCGGATTGCTACCTCATGGGCTTGTTAATTATAACATAAATATTTATAAATTACAACTATTTTACACTTTTTCAGCTAAAAAGAGTAAAAAATAAAATAAATTTCTTCGCAAAGAATTTTGATATAATATGTACATAATAAGG
>CANQMC010000109.1 GCA_947624855.1 uncultured Bacilli bacterium
TAATTTTCTAATAATAGTTAAATTAGTTAATTTAAAATTCTTTTTTTCTTTCTTTTCTTTTTTAACTTTTACTTTCTTCTTTTCTACTTTTATTTCTTTATTATTTATAGGTAAATTTTCATTATATTCTTCTTTATTTGAAATAGAATTACTAAATTTAATATAAATAACTGTAATTAAAATACACGCTAAAGTAATAAAATATGTACTAATTAAAGCAATAAAAAATATATCAATTGTATCAAATTTACCCATAATTTCACTTCTCCTATTATTTTATTTAGTTATTAATTTTTGGTTCATAAACTGCAACTTCTAATTTATTAGCATTCTTAACCAAGTATATTGTCCCTTCTTTATCATATCCCATATCTTCTTTATATGTATATTCTGCTGTAACTTTATAAGCATCAAGTTCTTTATCTTTAAGTTTTACTTTATCTTCTGTTACCCCTATTACATCAACATTTGTAATTTCTGGCAAATCTTGAATTCTATCTTTATAAGTATTATCAATTATATCTGCATATATAGTATCCATTGCTTTATTTTTAAATGAACTAAGGGCTTCATTATAAATATATTCTAAACTTCCAACATCATACTTATTAATTTTATTATTTAAAGTATAAAAATCAGTAACAAAAAGTTTAGCAATTAATGAAGCATAAGCTTGATAATCAATTTCTTTTTCATTTAAAACATTTTTTAATTCTTCAAATGTTTCTTTCATATACTCGGTATCTCTATCATCTAAAGTATAACCATAATCTTTAATATTAGATACTACATTTGTTACATTTTCTTTTTTAGGTTTATCATCTTTAATAAAAAACTTAGAAACACCTAAAGCAACCATTAATAAAATTAAAATTGTAATAATTATTAATCCTACTTTATATTTTTTTCTCATTCACTAGCCCCACTCTCTTTAATTGTATTAACTTTATCCCCTTCAAGTTTAATTAAATCATGAACAATTATAGCATTAGATACATCTAAAATAGTTTCTGATTTATTAACTAAATTACTAATATAATCACTAGATATTTCTGCTCCATCTTTAAGAATTTTAGATTGACCTGTTGAATTATTATAATAAATTAAATTTGTTGTTACATTACCATTTGGAAATACAACTAAATTATCATTTTTAATATTAAATATATCATGACCTAAAGCATATTCATTTTTAACACCAAGCATATTACCTAATGTTGGTAAAACATCATACATTCCCATAACATAACTAATTTCACCATTTAAAATACTTCTTAACTTAGCATTCTTAGTCCAAATAATAAGTGGTGTATTTTTATTAAGTTCATGATCATAATAATCATAATCTATATAAGTAGGATCATCCTCACTTTTCAACTCACCAGTTTTATAATCATAATTATACAAATAATTAACTTCTTTTCTAGTAAGCTTAGCATCATGATCACCATATAATACAAATACTGTATTCTTAAAATGATCTGAATTGCTAATATATTGGAAAAATTCTCCTAAAGCTTCATCAGCATAATGTGAACTAGTAATATAATTACCTACTGCAGTTCCATATAAATAATTACTATTAACTTCATTACAAACATTATTATCATCACAATCTTCATAAGTTGTACTCATATCAAATTCTCCATATTTATCTAAAAAAGTAAATGGTGAATGATTTGAAAGTGTAATAATTGTTCCCATATAATTTTTATTATTATCTTCAATATCCTCTAACATAGGCATAGCTTCTTTAAAAAATAATTTATCATTAATACCTAAATTAATAACATCTTCTGGTTTATAATCAAATCTATCTTCAAAATACATATCATCATAACCCAAAAGTGGATGAACTTTACTTCTATTCCACATTGAAGCATAATTACCATGCATACTAAATGTATAATAATTTTTCTCTTTTAAAAGTTTAGGTAAAGTAATATAATCACGATTATAATAGCTAGTAAATACCGCTCCACTTTGAGCAGGCATTAAACTTGTAAGTAAAGTAAACTCTGAATCACTTGAAGTTCCAATACTTATTTGTGGATAAAATTTAGAAAAGAACATACCTTCTTTCGCAAGTTTATTAACATTTGGCATAACTTCTTTACCATTAAATTTTAAATCCATTAAATAAGTTTCAATACCCTCCATATGAATAAAAATTATATTTGTTCCTTTTAATACATTTGTATATTTATTTTTACCACGATAATCATTTATTTCATCACTAGTAAAATAATCAATAAACTTTTGTGAAGCTTCTTCATATCCAAATAAACTACTTAACTTTGGAGTTAAAGTTTGTATAATATCATTACATTGATATAAAACAATTCCAAATCTTTCTACAATATAAACCCTATTCCATTGTTTAGCAAGCCTTGAATAATCACTTTTAGTAGCAGTAACAAAAGTATAAGCTAAAAGTATACATCCCACTAAAAGAGTTACAACACACATTTTTTTCCCTTTTTCAACAATACTCATAAAATTATAATAAGCAGTTTTAACTAATTTAGAATGAATAAAATAAAAGATAAAAGGAAATATAATATATATTAAATCTAATATTTTTAATTTTTCAAATATCGATCCCATAACAGTTTCTGTTTGCCCCACAGTTCCAAGCTCACCTAAAGAAGCAAAAGAATAATAAAATGTATAATAAATTGAATTAATAACCTCAATTAAGGTAAAAATTATTATAAGTATAAAAAAATATTTAAATTGATTTTTAGGTTTAGCTAAATAACCAAAAGAACCTAAAACTAAAACTAAAGCTAAATCTACTATAAAAGTTTTAAAACTTTCCATATTACCAACAGTAAAATTTCTTATTAATAATAATCCAATCATTGATAATATTAAATATGTTATAAAAAGTCTATTAGTAGCAATATATTCAACAATATTTTTACGTATTTTTCTTAATGTAAGTTTTATCTTTTCTTTCATAAAATCCCTTCTTACATAACTAATTATATACTATAAATAAAAAATTTGCAATTTATCCTTGATTTTTTTTTAATTTTTTGTTAATATCAATATGTACGCAGGTGTAGTACAGCGGTTAGTATGCGGCCTTGCCAAGGCTGAGACGGCGGTTCGATTCCGCTCACTTGCTCCAGTGACGTTTCTGTTCGAACTTTTATAGTTTGAACTTAACATATATAATCAATCCGTTCGGGTTGGTTTTT
>CANQMC010000110.1 GCA_947624855.1 uncultured Bacilli bacterium
TTTTTTTAAAATTAAAGCCTTTTCTTAGTGTCTCAAACTTAATTCCTGTATCTTTCATATTCTTTTCTCCAATCTATCTTGTAAAAATCTACTATCAACTATGTTAGACTTTTATCATTTATATTTAAATTATAAAGAAGTAAATGTAAATTGTCAAGTAGTTTTGTCCCTATTCTGAGCACATTATTTTAAGAAGTTAAAAAGCATGAGAAAATCATAAGTAGGTGATATATTTATGAATTTTAATATTAATTTAAAAAAACTTCGAGAAGAAAATAATTTAACGCAAAAAGAATTAGCAAATAAAATTGGTATAGCAAGACAAACATACAATCATTATGAAATTGGTGAAAACATAATTCCTTTAAAACATTTAAATTCAATAGCTAATTTTTATAATGTTTCTATTGATTATATATTTGGCTTTACTAAACAAAAAGTATATAAAAATTATACTAAAAAAATTGATATAATAAAATCTAGTAAAAGATTAAAAGAATGGAGAACATCAAATAAAATTACCCAAGAACAAATAGCTAATAAATTAAAAACATATCATACTGTAGTAGTAGATTATGAACATGCAAGAAATTTAATTGCTACTGCTTTCTTATATGAAATATCAAGAAGTTATAATATTTCAGCTGATTATCTATTAGGTAAAATAGATAAAAAAATAACATTTAAAAAAGAAACTATTTAGCTTCTTCAATAGCTCTAGTTTCTCTTATTACATTAATTTTAATTGTACCTGGATATTGCATTTCTGATTCAATTCTTTCTTTAATATCTCTAGCCATTTTATAACTACTAGCATCATCGACTTCATCAGGTTTAACAATAACTCTAATTTCTCTACCAGCTTGAACAGCAAAAGTTTTTTCAACTCCTTCAAAGGAATTACCTATTTCTTCAAGTTGAGCTAAACGTTTCATATAATTATCTAAAGTATCATTTCTAGCTCCTGGTCTTGCAGCTGATAAAGTATCCGCAATTTCTACTAAAACTGAAATAATGCTTGTTGCGTCTTTATCTCCATGATGTGATTCTATTGCATTTATAACAACTTCATCTTCATTATATTTTCGAGCTAAATCTGCTCCAATTTCTACATGACTACCTTCTACTTCATAATCAATTGATTTACCAATATCATGAAGTAAACCTGCTCTTTTAGCAAGTGTAACATTTTCACCAAGTTCACTAGCCATTAAACCAGTTAAATTAGCTACTTCAATTGAATGTTTTAAAGCATTTTGACCATAACTAGAACGATATTTAAGTTTTCCAATTAAATTAATAAGTTCTGGATCCATCTTTGAAATTCCTAAATCATATAAAGTTTGATTACCTATTTCCATAATTTTAGTATTTATATCTTTAGAAACTTTATCATAAACTTCTTCAATTCTAGCTGGATGAATTCTTCCATCTTTAATTAATGTTTCAATAGTAACTTTAGCAAGTTCTCTTCTAAATGGATCAAAAGAAGAAATAACAATAGCCTCTGGAGTATCATCAATTATTAAATCAACACCTGTAACTGATTCAATAGTTCTAATATTTCTACCTTCTCTACCAATCAATCTTCCTTTCATTTCATCACTAGGTAAATCAATTGTACTAACTGTTTGCTCACTTGCAACATCTTCAGAATATCTTTCCATACTTGAAACAATAATTTGTTTAGCTTTTTCATGAGCTTCTAACTTAGCTGTTCTTTCTTGTTCTTTGATATAATCAACAATTTCTTTTGACATATCAGCTTCTACTCGCTTCATAATTAAATCATGAGCTTTTTCTTTAGAAAATTTAGCAATTTTTTCTAATTCTTCTAATTCTTGTTTTAACAGTTCATCCATTTTAAACTCTTTTTCTTGTATTTCTTTTTGCTTTGCCAATAAATTATTTTCTTTTTCTTCAATTGTTGTATCTCTTTTTTGTAACATTTCTTCTCTTTTATCTAAAGAAGCTTCTCTTTGTAATAATCTACTTTCATTATCTTTAATTTCAGCTTTCTTTTCTTTAATTTCTCTTTCAGTTTCTTGTTTTAATTTATAAGATTCTTCTTTAAGTTCCATTAAAGAATCTCTTTTATGTTTATCAGCTTCTTTTTTGGCATCTTCAATTAATTTATTAGCTAGGTTTCCATTTCGATTATTTCTTATAGTTACCACGATAACTACAATTATTAATCCTATAAAAAATCCAATTACTAGAGCTAAAACGGACATAAAATTAAATTCCATTTTAAATCTCCTTCTCTATATAGATTACAATATCTATATCTTAATTATAAAGGGTAATTCAATTTTAAGCAAGAAAAAAAACAAATAAAATGCATTTTTTCATTAATTTATTTGTTTTTTAATCTTTCTTTTCTCCTTTTTTATTATCTATCCATCCATAATGTTCTCTAATTTTATTTTCAAGTTCTTCCATTAATTCAGGATTTTCTTTTAAATAAATTTTAACATTTTCTTTTCCTTGACCAATCTTTTCTCCATTATAAGCATACCAAGCTCCACTTTTATCTAAAATATCTAAAGAAGCTGCAATATCAATTATTTCTCCTTCTCGTGAAATACCTTCACCATACATAATATCTACACTTGCAGTTTTAAAAGGAGGTGCTACTTTATTTTTAACAACTTTAATTGTAGTTTTATTTCCTATAATTTGATCACCTTGTTTAATTTGTTCTGCTCTTCTTATATCAAGTCTAATCGTGGCATAAAACTTTAAAGCTCTTCCACCTGGCGTAGTTTCTGGATTACCAAATAAAACTCCAACTTTCTCTCTTAATTGATTAATAAATATTGCGGTTGTTTTAGTTTTATTAATAGTACCAGATAATTTTCTTAAAGCTTGACTCATTAATCTTGCTTGTAATCCTACATGACTATCGCCCATTTCCCCATCAATTTCTGCTTGAGGTACTAAAGCCGCTACGGAATCAATAACAATTATATTTACTGCTTCACTTCGAACTAAAGCTTCACATATTTCTAAAGCTTGTTCACCTGTATCTGGTTGAGATAATAAAAGCTCATTAATATCTACTCCTAAAGCTTTAGCATAAACAGGATCTAAAGCATGTTCAGCATCAATAAAAGCCGCTCTACCACCTTGTTTTTGTGCTTCGGCAATAGCTGTAGGCGACGC
>CANQMC010000111.1 GCA_947624855.1 uncultured Bacilli bacterium
AAACATTATCAAAGTATTTTAATAAATCTTTATATCCTTTACCACCTTCTAAAACCAATTGTAGTTCTCCATCATCGTTTAATTTATAAGTATCCCTTAAAATTTCTACATGATCACCTTCCCAAATATCTACATAATAAATTGTATCAACGTTATTATCTTTAGCTATTTCTATAGCTTTTTCTATAACACTACGACACCATGGACAATATGCTGAACCAAAATAAACATAGAAAGTTTCATTATTTTCAATTTTATCTACTATTTCTTCTCCAGTCACATATACAAATGGATTGTTTTTTGATATAGATACCGTTCTATGAGTAAATCCCGAAGAATTTTTTGTTCCATTTAATGCCTCATATTCCGTTTTAAATCTTAAAGCATCTTTATTTTGTTCTTTATGAACTAATAAAAAATACCTTCCAATTCCTAAAACTAAAACAACTAATATTATTAACAATATTATTTTTTTCTTATTCATACACTTTCTCTCCTTTCAATCTTTATTTTATAAAATTAAAAGAAAAAATTAAATAACGGCCTAGTTGTAAAAACTCAACATTTAGTTGAGTCTACTAATCACACTTGCTTTCTAATATTAATGGTATTTTATAAGAAGTTATTTTTTCATTTTCATTTATTGCTTCTATTTCTAAATATAAACTATCTTTTGAATAAGTTTTACATACTTTTTGATAATTATCTACTGTAAATGATACATCTTTTAAAAAGTCCTCTAAAGTAATTTTAGTATTTTTATCATAATTACAAGTATCTATTACTTTACTAGAATCATTATTATTTTCATATAAAGTGCATTTTATATTATTATACTCTTCAGTATCATCACCACCACAATAACTAACATTACTTATATAAATTGATGATTTAGAATCGTTATATGAAATACTACCTGATATATTAAAATTAGAACAATTTGCTTTTAAAGTTTTAAATTCAAAACTATCATTATGTTTAAATAAATATATTCCTCCAATTATTATTAAAGTAATTATAATTAAAGTAAAAGATATGATATAAATATTTTTTCTAATTACATTTTTTTTACTATATTCTCCTTCAAAAATATCATCTAAACTAATATTAAAATCTTTACTCATTTGTTTTATTAAAGTCATATCAGGCATATTTTTTCCATTTTCCCATTTACTTACTGCTTGATAAGTTATATTATATTTATCTGCTAAATCTTTTTGAGTAAGATTATTCTTTTTTCTAATCTCTTTAATAAATTTCCCTATCTTTTCTTGATCCATAATTCACTCCTTAACCTTGAAAATTACACTAAATATTATATCACAAAAAAAAGCAAATCCCATATAGAATTTGCTATTTATCTTTTAATTATTTACTTCTATATCACCACAATCATTTTCTATTTTTAAGGTTATATCAGATTTATTATAATTATTTTTAATCAACATTAACCCCTTTTTTGAATATTTTTATATCTATGTAATAATAAATACCAATTAAAATTATATATAAACATATTCCTAAAAATAATGCTTTTTTTACAATATCAACTGTAAGAGTATTACCAACATTTGTATTAAATAAAACCATAATACTTGGATTAAATAAACCAATAATGTAAATAATTAAAACAGATAATGCTACAACAAATATATAATTCAAAAATCCATAAATAACTGATTTAGCCATTTTTAAATTATTTGATTTATGCCCAAGTAGTATTCCTGTAAAACCTGCTTGTAATATAGTTGTAAACTCTAAAAATATCACAAAGAAAGCTATAAGAATTACTTTTATAGTAGTACTATTTAAAGATTCGGCAAAAAATTGTAAAGTATTTTTTAACATTTCTAAATTATATTCAGAATAATAAGCAATAAATACACATAATAATATAACTAATATACTTGTAAACATTGTAATAATAGAAGATAAAAACTTAGAAGTATAAATTGTACCCTTACTTATTGGTAATGTATGAGTTAAATAAGATTCATCTCCATATATATTTTTAACAAATCTCACCCATACTCGTAACAAATTATTTATAATGATATTTATAATAAAAGCAATTGTTGTTCCACTAACAATATAACCCAAAACTTTTAAAATAAAAGAATTATCAAAAGAAAATAAAACTCTTGTAAAAATAGCAAATACTATAGCAATTATATAAAATACTACTAAAACTTTATAAATATATTTTAAATCATATTTTAAACATTTACCTAACATTTAAACATCCTCCTAAATATTTCATCAATCGAACATCCTTCTTTTTCTCTTAATTTATCAGCATCACTTGAAAGTATTATTTTTCCTTTATCAATAAATATTACTTCATCAAGTATTCTTTCAATATCACTAATAAGATGAGTAGAAATTATAACACTAGCATCTTCATTAAAATTATTTAAAATAGTATCTAATATATAATCTCTAGTAGCAGGATCAACTCCCCCTAAAGGTTCATCTAATATATAAAGCTCGGCATTTCTTGACATAACAAGTACAAGTTGTAATTTTTCTTGCATACCTTTACTCATCTTAGAAATCTTAGTATCAATTTCCAAATCTAAATCTTTTATAAGTCTTTTAGCTTTTTTAACATCAAAATTATCATAAAAATCCATAAAAAATTCAAGCGTTTGTTTAATTGTCATACTTTTATCTAAATAAGTTCTTTCAGGTAAATAAGATATAATTTTTTTACTTTCTATACCAACTTCTTTACCATTTACTAAAATCTCACCACTTGTTGGCGTAAGCAAATCATTTATAAGTTTAATTAAAGTAGTTTTCCCCATTCCATTTTTACCTAACAATCCTATAATTTTTCCTCTTGGTATTTTTAAGTTAATATCTTTTAATACTTGTTTTTTATCATAATCTTTATAAATATTTTTACACTCTAATAATTCCATTAGATACTCTCCTCCTCTAAATAATTTATTATTTCTTCTTTTTTAAATCCTAATTCTTTCATTTCATTTATATATTTTTTAGTTTTTTCTTTGGCATATTTATTCTTAAATTTATCTAATAAC
>CANQMC010000112.1 GCA_947624855.1 uncultured Bacilli bacterium
AACCCCAAAGTTATATAATAGAAAATTATAAATTAGAGAAAGGGTATTTTGGAGATATAATAGGAGTATTAGATAATGAAAAAACAATATCAATAGAGATGTATAGTAAAAACTATTATCAAGAAGAATTTAATAAATCAATAGCATACTTATTTAGAATATATACCAATCAAAGGAAAGATAAAAAATATAAAGAATATAAAGAAGTAGAAGGGATAAGTATAGTAAGAGGTAAAAGTAATAAAAGTAAAGGATTAATAAATAAAATAATCTTAAGAAATGAAGAGACAGGAGAAAGATATAAAAATATAGGGTTATATATAGTACGACTTGACCAATTAAAGAAGGAAGAGTATATTAAAAGTGAGAAAAGAATAATAAGGTGGTTAAAGATGCTAAATAGTGAAAACCTAGAAGAAATGAAATTAATAGCGAGAGGAGATGAAAACATGGAAGCAGCAATAGAATATGCCAGAGAATTAGTAGAAGAATCAACCAAAAACGGAGTAGAAAGATACCTATTTAACTTAAAAAGGGAAAGTAAAGAAAAAGGGATGATTCAAGGAGAAAAAAATCGAAATATTGAAATAGCTAAAAATTTACTAAATTTAAATACTGATGTAAATACAATATCAAAAGCTACAGGTTTAACAATTAAAGAGATCAACAAATTAAAATAGTCTAAATTTCTAATATATTAGATACTTGTAAATAATGAAGTTTTTTGGTATAATTATAAACGCTTTAAAACTTTTTTATTTATTATTAGGAATGGAGTGATTGTTTTGAGTAAAATTAAAATTTTTAGTTTGGGTGGACTAGACGAAAATGGTAAAAATATTTATTGTGTAGATATAGATAATAATTTATTTATATTTGATTGTGGACTTAAATATGCTAGTGGTAATATGTTGGGTATTGATTATATTATTCCAGATTTTTCATATTTAGTTAAAAATAAAAAGAAAATTAAAGGTTTGTTTATTACACATGGTCATTATGAAAATATGGGAGCAACTGCAGATTTATTATCAGTTATACCAAATTTAAAAGTATATGCTACTAAGTTTACAAAATATGTTTTAATGGAAATGGGTGTTAGTAAGGATAATATTATCGAGATTAAAGCTCATAAAAAAATGAATTTTGGTGGAGTAAGTATTTTTCCTATTTCTGTTTCTCATAGTTGTCCAGATGCAGTTATGTATGTAATTAATACTAAAGATGGTGCAATTTGTTATACAGGTGATTTTATATTTGATCCTGCGATGATGGGAGCATATGATATGGATTTAGGTAAAATAGCATATGTGGGTAAACAAGGAGTTTTATGTTTATTAAGTGAATCAGTTTTTAGTGAAAATATAGGACATACATCACCTAATCATAAATTAACAGATGTTTATAAAAAAGCAATTAAAGGAGCCGATGGAAGATTACTTTTTATGGTATTACCAACACATTTATATACTTTACAAGAAATATTTAATGCTTCATTAAATTCACATAGAAAAATTGTAATTATGGGTAAAAGATTACAAAATATAGTTAATTTTGGTTTAAAAGAAGGTTATCTAACAATTGAAGAGGGAATTTTAGGAGATTTATCTAATATTAATGATAATAATGCTATTTTACTTATATGTGATGATAAATCAAGCCCTTATGCAGCAATGTCTAAAATTTACAATGGTTATGATAAATTTATTAAACTTCAAAGTAATGATACTATTGTTTTTGCAGAACCAAGATATGATAGTAATGAAAAAGTATTGGTTAAATTAGAAAATGATTTATCTGAACTTGGTTGTGAAATAATTAATATTCCAAGTGATAAAATGATTTTACATCATGCTTCAAGTGAAGATTTAATGCAAATGATTAAACTTATGAGACCTAAATATTATATGCCAGTTAAAGGAGAGTATCGATATTTAGTTGGTAATGCTGATTTAGCTTATTCTTTAGGAATGAGTAGAGATAATATTATTTTAAAACAAAATGGAGAAGTTGTAGAATTTTTAAATGGAGAATTAGTAGATAAACAGGAAAAAATTAAAGTAAGTGATTGTTTAATTGATGGTAATTCTAGTGATGATATTGGAGAATTAGTTATTAAAGATAGAGAAATGTTAAGTGAAAATGGTATTGTTTTAATAAGTGCAACTATATCTAAGCAAGAAAAAGTATTATTAGTAGGACCAGAAGTAACTACTAGAGGTTTTATTTATATAAAAGATTCTGGTGAAATGATTCAAGAAATTAAAAAAATATGTCAAGGAATAATTGAGAAAAATATATCTCCTAATTATGTTGATTATAATAAAATTAAAATGGAAATAAGAGAACAATTAAGTAATTATTTATATGCAGAAACTGAATGTAAGCCAATGATTATCGCGGTTGTTCAAGAAGTGTAATAAAAAAAGTATAAAATAAAAGAAATCACTCATACTAGAAATGGGTGAATTTTTTATGAAAGAAAAAAATAATGATAATATTAAGTTTTTAAATTTAATTTATCAAAATGCACAAATGGGGTTAATTGGAATCGATGCAGTTTTAGATAAGGTAGAAAATGAAAAAGTTGCTAAACTTATTAAAGAGCAACGAGAAGAGTATGAAGTTTTTTGTGAAGATGCTAAGAAAATATTGCTTAAATATGGTGCTTCTGAAGAAGAAGTATCGGCAATTCAGAAATTAAGTAGTAAAATTATGGCAGAATTAATGAGTATGAATAAAGAAGATAAAAATATTGTAAAATTAATGATGGAAGGAAATGAAAAGGGAGTAATTGCGATTAAAGAAAAATTATCAATGTATAAAGATAAAGATCCAGAAATTGTTAGTTTAGCTGAAAAATTATTAGAAACTGAAGAACATAATCGTAATGAATTTAAAGAATTTTTATAGGCTTTTGGCCTTTTTTTT
>CANQMC010000113.1 GCA_947624855.1 uncultured Bacilli bacterium
TGTCAAAATCTCTAACCCCCTATAGATTTTGACGCAAGCATCAAAATCTGGGGGGCTAAGGTTTAGGCAACCTTAGAATCCACCTGTCTTATTTCGTAATATTCCAAAACTTCGTAATAGAATAAAACTACATAAGACTTCTGATAAAATAGTAAGCACTGCCTATTATTTTATCTCTTGAAAATTATTCGTACCTTTTACAAACTTCGTAAGTAAAAGTTCTCATAATTTTATTTTTTATCATCTAATTTAGATTTAATTTCGTTCCATTCTTTTTCAATTTGTTCTCTCTTTTTTCTTGTTTTTTCATCTAATTCATATTTAGTAGAATTAACTACTGGTGGTAAATATTCAAATACTTCTTCTTCATTTTCTAATATTGATTTATCTCCATCTTTAACATAAATAACTCCAAGTTTTAATTGTTCTAATTTATCCATTTTCTTATAATCTTCTAATGGAAATATTCTAACAATTCTTCTATCATTATAGTAATTGAAGAACATTACTTTATCTTGATAATAATAAGTTGCTTCATAATAACCAACATTATAAAATTCTCTTAATCTAAAAATATGTTCTGATACTTTATCAAATGGAAGATACTCACTAAATCTTAATTTTGTAACGACATTACCAATTAAGGCATAATCTTTTTTGTCTAAATAACCAGAATCATATAGTTCATTGCATGGTGTACACATATTTTTTCTAAATAAGATTTCATCAACTTTGCACTTATGATTAGAACTTTCTTTTAATTTTATTTCATCAATATATCTCATTACTAAATCTTGTTTTTCTTCTCTAGTAAGTTCGCTCCAAGATAGATTATTTTCTTGATATTCTTTAGGGTATAATAATTTATTGATATAATCTATATCTCTTTTAATTAGAATATCATCTGGTGTTAAACTTAAATCTTCACAAACTTCACATTCCTTTAATCTATTTTCTAGTTCAGTAATTGTTGTTTCTACAATTTTTCTTTCTTCATCATATTCTTCAAGTTTAAATGTACCATTAACATATGCTTTTTTAATTCTTTCTAGTTTTTGATTTTGATTAGATATTTCTTTTTGTATTTCTTCTTTTGGATTTTCTATTTTGGTTTTTATCATAGGTAATAGTGTTTGATTAACAACACTATCATATTCATAAATATCATTGATAAAATGTTCAATTTCTTTTTCAATTTCACTTTCTTTAATTGTTAATTTACAATCATTACAATAGTAATAAAAATATGCTTTACCATTTTTCTTGGTAGTTGCTTTTCCACCTAAAATACGATTACATTTAGGACAACATAATTTTTGCAAGAAGATATAGGTTAAAGTTCTTTTATAACTTCTAGAATTTTTCTTTTGTTGTACTTGGCATGATTCCCATAATTCTTTAGATACGATTGGTTCAACTACATCACTATAATAAACTGGATTTTTCGTTCTTTTACCATGAACAAAATCTCCTTTATATATTTCATTTTCAAGTATTCTCATAATCGTTGAATCATACCAGTTTGTTTTACCTAAAACTTCTTCTTTGTTAAATAAGTTAGCAATAGTTTGATAAGAATTACCTTCATAATATAAATTAAATACTCTAACAATAATATCTTTTGTTGCTAAATCTGGCACTAATATTTTTCCATCTCTTTTATATCCAAAGGGACTCTTGTGTGGAATGTGTCCAACTTTTATGGCGCCAGCTAAACCTATTTTAGTTCTTTCACTTGTTCTTTCTATTTCATTTTGGCTAACTGTTGTGAGTAATCTTGCAACCATTTTACCATTTGCATTAGTTGTATTTATATCATCATTCGCACAATCAAGATAAGCATTATTTTCATCTAGAAATTTCATAATATGTTCCATATCATAAACACTTCTCGTTAATCTATCTAGTTTTAAAACCACAATCGTATTACATTTTTTATCTTTTATATCTTGTAATAGTTCTTCAAATGCTGGTCTATGATTTCCAGTTTTTGCACTTATTCCAGCATCTTTATAGATTTTATAAATCTCATAACCTTTATACTCACACATAGCTCGAAGTCTTTTTTCTTGCTCTGGCAAACTAAAACCCTCTCTGGCTTGATCTTCAGTACTTACACGAATATAGAGTCCTGCTATTTTCTTTTCATCATTCATATTTTTTTAATCCTCCTTTTTATCTTTGAAACCTAAAAAGAGGCGACAAAGACACATTAAATATTTTTATGTCTTTGACACCTCTTAAAATTTAAATAAGTTGTATTAATATAATTCAAACTTCGTTTCATATTAACCCCCAAAAACATAAAACTTGTTTCTTGGTTACCTATTATAGATATTTAAATCTTAAAGTCAAGACATAATTACCATTTTTTGCCTATTTAAAGGCATTTTAAGAGAAGTTGATATAATTTAATACATTTAATCTAATGACTTAATAAAACTTTCTAAATCTTTTATTTCTAGGGAATTTGCTAGACTTCCTACATATATAGTTTTAGAATAATTAAATACTAGAAAAGTAATACCTTTAATAATAACCCTATGTGGTTCTATATAATTCAAGTTTGTGTGTTCTATATTTTTTATACTACCATTAATGATAGTAGGTTTCGTGTTACAAAAATCACATATAAATTCTATTTTCTTTTTTAATTCTTCATCAAAATGTAATTCTTTTGTTTTTAATTTAATCATCTAAATCTATTCCTTTCTTTCCTTAAATGCAAAAAATCAACTTCTTTTGAAGTTGATACTATATGTTTAAATCTAACAAAAGTTAGAATAGATTGCTCAATGGTG
>CANQMC010000114.1 GCA_947624855.1 uncultured Bacilli bacterium
CTCTAGTATAACATACAAAATGTGCGAAATTTGTCGAATCCTATGATATTTGCTAAATTTTATAAATTTTTTTCAAATTTATGTTTTTATTTTAATTCTTTTCTTCTTTTTTGGTCAAATTAAACAAAAAAAAATTACAAAAAAAAGAGCAATGTTTCCATTACCCTTAAGCAAGTTCTATTTCTGCTCCTGCTTCTTCTAATTGAGCTTTTAATGCTTCGGCTTCTTCAGCTGGAATATTTTCTTTAATATTTCCACCATTATCTGCTAAAGCTTTAGCTTCAACTAATCCTAAACCAGTAACTTCTTTAATGATTTTGATAACAGAAATTTTGTTACCTCCAGCACTTTTTAAAACTACTGTTTTATTAACTGGTCCAGCTTCTTCACTAGCAGCTGGCGCAGCCGCTACAGCAACTGCACTTGGATCTACTCCAAATTCTTCTTTCATTGCGTCTACTAATTCTTTTACTTCAAGAATAGTCATTTCTTTTAATGAATTAATAAAATCTTCTTTTGTTAATTTTGCCATTTTAAATCATTCCTTTCTAATTTTCTAATTTTTCGGCATATAAATTTAAACCAATTGCTAAATTTCTTACATGTTCCATCATACCAGCTGCAAGCATTGTAAGTAATCCCTCGTAAGATGGAATTGATGCATATTCATTAATAACTTGTAATGAGGCAGCTTCCCCATTAATAATACCTACTCTAACCTTCATTTTATCATGCTCTTTAGCAAAAGCTGATACAACTTTAATAGGTTCAAGTAAATCTTTACCAAACATTATAGCGTTCGGACCTTCTAAGAATTCTCCAAGGTCAATTTTTAAATCATCTAAAGCTCTTTTTAAAAGAGTATTTTTATAAATTTTAACTTCCCCTGCAGCATCTCTTAGTTTTCTTCTTAGATCACTAACTTCACTAACTGTTAATCCTTGATATTCAAATAAAATAACAGATTCACTATTTTTAATTTTATCAATTATCTCATCAACAATAGCTTTTTTAGTTTCTAATACTTTACTACTTGCCATATCTTTCCTCCTTATTTATTTAAAAAAGCTTCCATAGGGAAGCTTAAAACAACAAAGTTCTAAACAACTCCCCTCGGTAGGATTATTAAAGTTACCTCCCTACTGTCTTTGGTTCGCTTTTCTAATCTATTATATAATATTTTTAATTAAATGTCAAAACTATTTTTATCAAGTTTTATACCAGGACCCATAGTAGTACTAATAGATATATTATTTATAAATACACCTTTAACACTAGCAGGTTTATTATTAGCAATAGTTTTAACAACATATTCTAAGTTTTCAGCAAGCTTCTTTTCATCAAAAGATACTTTACCAATAATTGAATGAACATTTCCAAAACTATCATTCTTATAAGCAATCATACCTTTATTGATATCTTCAACTGCTTTAACAACATCATTTGTTACTGTTCCTGTTTTAGGATTTGGCATTAAACCTTTAGGACCTAAAAGTTTACCAATTTTTCCTAACTCTGGCATCATATCTGGAGTAGCTACGATAACATCATATGAAAACCAATTTTCATTAGCTATCTTATCAATCATATCTTTATCTCCAACATATGTAGCACCAGCTTCTTTAGCTTTTAAAGCAGCATCACCTTTAGCAATAACTAAAACTTTTTTGCTTTTGCCAGTACCATTAGGAAGTACAAAACTACCTCTTAAATTTTGGTCAGATTTTTTCGCATCAATATTTAATTTAATTGCTACTTCAACTGTACTATCAAAATTAGTAACACCTGTTTTCTTAACTAATTTAATCGCATCAGTTAAACTATATAATTTATTTTTATCAATATTTTTAGATGCTTCCACATACTTTTTACCATGCTTTTTCAAAAACTTTCCCTCCTATCTGTGGTTTTTAGGATTTCTTTTTTTTATTTATTAATTTTCTTCTTTAACTTCAGTTTCTTCTTCACCCGCTACAGGTACTTCAGCATTAAATTCTTTAGCTTCAGCTTCCATTTCTGCAAGTTCAGCATCTCTTTTAGCTAATTCTGCTTCTTCTTTAGCAGCTTCTTTAGCTTGTTCTGCTAATTCTTTATCATTAAGCCCTTTAACTGCTACACCCATATTACGCGCTGTACCTTCAATTATATTCATTGCACTATCAACATCATAAGCATTTAAATCAGGTAATTTAGTCTCTGCAATCTTTCTTAAATCATCTTTAGAAATAGTTGCTACAACTTCATTAGCACCTTTTTTAGAACCCTTAGTTATTTTAGCAGCTTTTTTAATCAAAAATCCAGCTGGTGGAGTTTTTAATACAAAATCAAAGCTTCTATCTTCATAAACAGATATTTCACAAGGAACAACATCTCCCATTTTATCTCTAGTTGCATCATTAAATTTAGTACAAAATTCTTGTAAATTAACTCCTGCTGGACCTAAAACAGTACCTACAGGTGGAGCTGGTGTTGCTTTTCCTGCTTCAATTTGTAATTTAATTTTCTTTACGACTTCTTTTGCCATCGAGTCACCTCCTATAAAATTATAATGATCGATTTGTAGTGGTCTTGGGCAAATCCAAATTCCCTCCCACTAAAAATATATGCAAACAAATTTGCATAATAAATAATATCACATAAACAACAAAAAAACAAGTATTAAAACAGCTAAAAAGAGTAAAAAATAAAATAAATTTCTTCGCAAAGAATTTTGATATAATATGTACATAATAAGGTG
>CANQMC010000115.1 GCA_947624855.1 uncultured Bacilli bacterium
CTTGTATTTCCATGGAACATATATCCTACAAACTTATTATCATTGTAACATGCATTATTACTCCATTTGTTACCCACACAATCACTTTGACTTGTAACTTTTGGACCAAAAGTTTCTTTATTTAATGCATGAGCTACTGATGTATCTGTATCTGTTGCTGTTTTTGTCCATTTTCCTGCACTATCTGTTACTTCACTAGCTGTTCCTGCTCCTGCATAAATCATTCTTACACTTCCATCTCCATTAACACGTATTATTCGCCACCACATATCCTTATTACTACTATCTTTTCCGAATTTTACCCAATTATTATCTACTGTTCCTCTATATACATAACTTGTTCCTTTTTCATCTGTTGTTGTGTATATTCCTGAATCACTCATTGTACATGAACCACTACTATGTGTTTTACTATTTGTACCTGAAGCACACGCTGGGCCATTTATTGTTGTTGGCATTGCTTTTGGACTTGAAGCTTGTGCTATTTGCAATCCTGTCTTCCCTGTTACTTTATCTAAATATATATAACATCTTGTTCCTTTTTTAATTTCATTTACAGATATTCTTCCATCTTCATATTTTATTATTATATTCGAATCTACTACATCTTTTGTTCCATCATCCTTTGTACAATATGAATTAGTTTTATTTAATTTATATCCACTTGCTGGTACATTTGTTGTTGTTTCTAGTGTATAACAAGCATCACTTTTCGTTGTACATCCATTTTTTGTTTTCTGTTTATGTACTTCCATTATTTTTAACTCTGTTTTTCTTATTCTTACTACTCCTTCAGCAAATGGTATTATTTGTTCATATGTATAGTTTGCTTTAGAACCTTTTAGTATTATTACACTTCCTATAGCTACTATTACTACTAATCCTATAAATACTTTTTTAAAGTTAAAACCTCTATGCAAAGTTTCAAATTTAATATTTTCTTTTTTCATAATATTATCTCTCCTTTATTGCTCTTTATTATATAATAATAAAAATTTATTTTCATTAGATTCGACAAAAGATATCAAAATATCTCATATATTTATCTAACATATATTTATAATATACAATAATAATTATAAAAATTCAAGTATTTTGTGAATATTTATTACATATTTTAAAAATTATTTGTGAACAACACCAACATATTATTGTGTTCATTTTACCCAAATTGTACTATAACTTATAGAAAGAGGTAATAGTATGCGTTTAAAAGATATTAGACTAAAAAGAGGCTATACCCAACTTTATATAAGTGAATATATGCAAGTTACAAGAACAACTTATACTTTATGGGAAAATGAAACTGAATTAATTCCTATAAAAAGATTAAATGAATTTTGTAATTTATGTAAAGTATCATTTGATTATGCTTTAGGCTTTAGTGATGTTGAAATATATCCCTATGAAAAAAAGAATATAAACATCACTAAATCAAAAGAAAGATTAAAAGATATAAGAAGAGAAAATAGACATACTCAAGAATATATAGGTAAAAAATTTGATTTAAATCGTAGTTTATTAAGTAAATATGAAAAAGGAATAAATATAATAAGTACTACTTTTTTATGTGAATATGCTAAATTATATAATATTAGTACTGATTATTTATTAGGAAAAATAGATATAAAAATTAAATTAGATATTAAAGTTAAAAACTAATATTAAATATTATATAATTAAATATATATTTAAGTTTAAATAACATTAATAACATTTTTTATAATATCTAAAATACAAGATATAAAATGATTTAATAATTATTTATAATTATACTAATAAAACTTTTTTAAAATTAAAGATTTAAAAATAAATATTACTTTAATTATTATATTAAAAAAATTAAATATTAATTTAATAATAATTAAAAATGATAATTTTTATAATCAATTTATAATTATAGATAATAAAGAATTTTATGTAATTGAATCTTCACTAAATTATGCTAACAATAAAACTTTTATATAATAAATAAAATTATTTAAAAAATCAAACAGTAATTAAACCATTTGATTTTTTTGTTATCTTATATTTCTAATATCATTTATAGATAGACCAGTATATTTTGCTACTTTTGATGCTTCTACATTATCGTTTAGCATTTCTCGAGCTATATCATAGTTTCTTTGGTTAGAACCTTCTTCTTTGGCTTCTTCTCGTGCTGCTTCTCTTAATAACTCTTTATTCCATCTGCCATAGAAATTAGCCGTCTTTTCATCATTGATATACTCATCTAACCACTTATTAAATTCCATCAATTCTTCACTTCCTTCCTATATTTTTTATCCAAAAAATCAAATAGTAATTAAACCATTTGATTCTTTTTTTATTTAATGTTTTTAATATCATTTATAGATAAACCTGTTGCTTTTGATATTGTATTTACATCAGTATTTAGATTAAGTAAATTCTTGGCTATATCATAACTATTTTGTTCTCTAACTTCTTCTCTGGCTGCTTCTCTTAATAACTCTTTATTCCATCTGCCATAGAAATTAGCCGTCTTTTCATCATTGATATATTCATCTAACCACTTGTTAAATTCCATCAATATCTCACTCCCTTCTGCTATTTTTTTTCTTTCTTCTGGTGTCTTTGCTCCTATAAATCTTATTAGAGCTTCTTCTCTTGTGGTTATCTTTCCTTTGTTATATTTTTCGACTTGATAAAATTTAATTTGTAAATTATCACGTAATATTATATC
>CANQMC010000116.1 GCA_947624855.1 uncultured Bacilli bacterium
GCAAAAAATCAACTTCTTTTGAAGTTGATACTATATGTTTAAATCTAACAAAAGTTAGAATAGATTGCTCAATGGTGCAAGGAAGGAGATTTGAACTCCCACGAATTAATATTCACTACCCCCTCAAAGTAGCGTGTCTACCATTCCACCATCCTTGCCTAGTTTTATTATAAATAGTTAATTCAAAAAAGTCAATTAATTTCCACTTGTTAGATGTTTTATATTTCTTTTAAAATAATCCCAAAAATTAGCTTTTTTAATATCTTGTTTTATTATAACTGGGACTTCTCTTAAAATATTACCATTATTATCAATTATTTCAGCATTACCAATTACGGTATTTTTTTTAATTGGAGCATTTATTTTATCTATTTTAATATTGAAAGTATAATTACTTGGTTTTTCAGTTACTCCTAATAATTCAGTAGCATCTTCTTTTAAATAAACTTTAATACTATCAACTTTACCTTTTTCTACTTTAATACTACCTAATTCTTTATTTTTAGAATATATTACATTATTTTTAAAAGAATTAAAACCATATGTTAATAAAGTGGCTGTATCTTTACTTCGAGTATCACTACTAGTAGATTTCATAACAACACTTATAAGTCTTAAGTCATTTTTTTTAGCTGTTGCTGTTAAACAATATCCAGCATCAGTAGTATAACCGGTTTTTAAACCATCTACTCCTTCATAAAATCTAACTAAACGATTAGTATTTACAAGCCAAACTTGAGAACCATCTGGTTTAGTTAAATAATCTTCATAAATTGATGTATATTTTAATATTTCTTCATGTTTTAATAATTCTTGAGCAAGTAAAGCCATATCTTTAGCAGTAGAATAATGATTTTCATTATCTAGACCATGAGGATTAGCAAAGTTTGTGTTTTTCATACCTAGTTGTTTAGCTTTTTTATTCATTTCATTTACAAAATTATCGACACTGCCACTTATTTTTTCTGCCATTGCTACAACAGCATCATTGGCACTAGAAACTGCAATACATTTAAGTAAATCTTCGACTTTATATTCTTCCCCTTCTTGTAAAAATACTTGAGAACCACCCATACCACTAGCATTTTTACTAATTAAAACTTTATCAGTATATTTTATATTACCTTCTTCTATATTTTCCATGATTAAAAGCATACTCATTATTTTGGTCATACTAGCCATAGGTAATTTTTCATTAGCATTTTTTTCATATAATACTTTACCACTAAAAGAATCAATTAAAATAGCACTTTTACTATCTAAGTTTAGGGAATCTTCGGCTTTAACTTTAAAGGGAATTAACAAAAAAGTACATATTAAGACAGATATTAATATTTTTTTCACTTCAACACCTCTACTTAAATGTACGTTTAATATTTAATTTTATGACATTTTAGTTCTTCTTAAATATTTAGAAGGAACTTTTAGATAATCTTGGACACGATATTCAAATGCTTCTAAAAAAATTTGAATTAAGTTACGTTCTTTAATGGTGGATAATCTTTTTTCTTTAGTAATTAGAAAAAGAATTTGATTAATATGATAAAATATTTCAGGATCAGTTTCTTCAATCATATGTAAATAACTATGAGCATTTCTAGTTAATACAATACCATTTTCCATGGTTTTATCAGTAGGAAAACCTAACATTTTTAAATCTTCTACTTTAATTAAATGATGGTAGGTTATTATATTTGTAGGTGTTACTTCAAAACCCATTACATCTATTCCATTTATGATATAAATATCACTTAATAATTCTTTGACATTTTTTCTAATTAATTTATATTTCATATAAATACCCTCTTTCTATTTAAAATGTTTTAATATTATTTCTTCATTTGGTTTAATAATAAGTTTATTTTTAACCTTAAATTTATAAGCTATTTCTTCACTAAAATTACTACCGGGATTCATATGATAAGGAATGCTATATTTGGCATTAACTAATTGAGCAGCTTTCATTGCTTCTTTTACATTCATGGTATATTTTCCATCGCAAGGAAAAAAGGCATAATCTATTAATCTTGATCCTAACTTTTTCATTTGGGGAGTTAAATAAGTATCCCCAGGAATATAAATAGTAACACCATCTGTTAATGATAGTATATAACCTACACATTCATTAATATTATGGTAATTATTATAGCCAGCTTCAATCGTTTCAATTTTAACATAACCTAAATTAAAAGTTTGATATTTTCCATTTTGTAAGGCTTCTTTATTGGTGATAATTTTAATATCAGTATTTTTATTTTTTACTTTTGCAATATCATTATGATCATAATGATCATGAGTTACTAATATTAAATCAGCACTTAAATCATAATTATCACCAGCATAAGGATCAATATAAATAACTTTACCTTCATTAGTTATTATTCTTAAACTGGCATGTCCTAAATATAATAATTTATCTTCTTTCATTTTTTATTCTCCTCGTATAATAGTTTTTGTAAGAAATAATTTATATATTTTTCTTACAAAAACTATTTTATTTTTATATTCTA